>NZ_JANLWO010000869.1:0-7428 GCF_031364565.1 Chamaesiphon sp. OTE_20_metabat_361 | reverse complement strand
CAATCGATCCCGTTGCATCTGCATTATTTAGTTGTGTATCTATAGGCTGAATTTGCTCGGACAATTCAGATTGCATCGAGGTTATTGAAGCTCGATACTTTAATTCACGAGTTAGAGCTAATTTAATCTCAATTAAAGCATTCTCCGCTGGAGTTAGTTCTAGAAAATCTGAAACTGTACCAACCTTCCAGCCTTTTACTTCTAGTCGTTGTTGTTTAGTTTTATCCATAATTTTTACTCTTGAATATCGGCATCATATTTACCAAGTCTTCGCTGACAATTTTTAATCGATCGATCTGGTGTTGTGCGAGTTGTCTTTTCAAAAACCTCAACAATTAATATTGCATCATCATCAATGCGATAAATAATTCGCCAATTGCGATCGATATCTCTAATTCTTAACTCGTGACAGCCAGAGCCAATACTTGGCATCGGTCTAGATTGAGGCATTCCTAAACTTTCCCCCTGCTGCAAGCGTCTAAGCAAGATTCCTGCTTCTATCCGTGCTTCTAGGGTAAATGGTGGAGTCTTAACCTCGCCATATAGCCAAATTAATGGTTTATCATTATCTTCGTCCATAGTTATATTTATATCATAATTTAACCTCGATCGATGGGTACTCTATACATAGTCACCCTCAAACCCGATCGATAGGATGCAAGAATTTGAACTCCGTGTCGAACCCCTCGACAATAATAACTTTGCGATCGCACTCTGTCAGCGCAGCTACAAAAAAGCTGGAGAAAAACGCCGTCCTCAATCTAAACAAATCGGCAAAGTTCAAGGGCAATCATTAGTCTTAATTAGACAGGTTATTTATGATGTCCTAAAAGCTAATAATTACGATCCTAAAACCCTATCATACAAACGCCAATCTGCTTACATTATCTCTGAAGAATTTGGCGTTACTTTAGCAATTCTATTTCAAGTACTGCAACCAATTTCTAAGCCCGATCGGATTATTAAGATTGCCCAATCGATCGCGGCTATGAGTTATGAAGAAGCTAATTATTGGTTTGCATTGATTACCAATGGTCGATCGAATGCTCTTAAAGCCATGCGGGTTTTGTTTGATTAGCTGCGTGGATCTACCCACCCCGTCGCTACGCGCCACCCCTCCGAGGAGGGGACTTTGCACGCTAGACATTGCATTTTCAAGCATACATCTCTCTCGAAAGCCCCCCAGGGGGCGATCTAAAAGCCCCATCAAAAAACGCTCGCATGAAAATCCCCTCCTCGGAGGGGTGCCCAACGGGCGGGGTGGGTAGATCCCCGCAGCCACTCCAACACCCCCGCATGAAAATCCCCTCCTCGGAGGGGTACCCAACGGGCGGGGTGGGTAGATCTCCGCCACAACACTAACACCCCCGCATTTCCCAAACCCCAACCCCCAATGAAAAGCCAAGAAAACAAAGTAAAGATTGAAAAACCCACACCCATCAAAATGCTCAACGAGCGGGTGCAGTGTGTAAATGATAATAACTCATTGGATAGTTCACGACGAACTAAACCACTTATTGAAGAAATCATACTTATAAAGAGTTCACAACGAACTCAACTCTTCATCGAAAAAATCATGCCCGTCAAAATGCTCAACGAGCAGGTGCAATATGAAAACGGCGGCAACCCCTTCAAAGGATTGCATCGATGGTACTCACGCAAACCGCTGTCATTTTCCCGCGCATCGATATTGGCTTCTCTGTTACCTGCTGATGTGACAAAAGAGGAATTCGCGCAATTATTAGGCATCGTACCGAATGGGGATACCAAGCTGTACAAAACAACTCCCAGCGATGTAGCGAAGGAAAAAGTCCACGCATTATGCGAAAAAACTTGGGGCAAACGCAATCCCACCATCCTCGATGCCTTCGCCGGAGGAGGAAGTATCCCCTTTGAAGCGGCGCGGTATGGGTTGAATGTCTTGGCTTCCGATCTCAATCCCGTGGCGGTGGTGACGATGAAAGCCGCGATGGAATATCCGCTCAAATTTGGGGCGGGTTTGCAGGTGGATATCGATAAATGGGTGAAGTGGGTAGGCGATGAAGCCGAACAAAGGTTAGCAGAATTTTTCCCTAATCCCGACGGCGAGACGGCGCAGAATTATCTCTGGGCGCATACTGTGGTTTGTCCCTGTTGTGAATCGATCGTACCATTAAGTCCGAATTGGTGGTTGAGTAAGACGAGTAACTATGCAGGAAAAGGGCAGACAAGAAAGGTTACGAGTGATTGGTACGCCGTTAAACCAATTCCCAATCCTCAGCAAAAACGGGTAGATTTTGAATTAGTGAAGGGTGCGAAGGGAAGTGGCGCGACAATAGTAACTGAAGATGAAGAATACGATCCCGATCTTACGGTTTCGATCGGTCGTGGCGTGGGAAAATGTCCGAATTGTAGCAGTGTGATTGAAGATGATGTCATCAAAGCTCAAGCACAAGCAGGTAAATTTGGGCATCAACTATATGCGGTGGCTTACAAGCGCGGTAAGGGTAGTTTGGAATTTAGAACCCCGACAGCGGCAGATTTAGCAGGGGTAGAGAGAGCCGAGGAAGCGATTAAAGATGGTTGGGAAAATCTGATTCCTGATGTTGGCATACCTCACGGGCAAAAAACAGAGAGATTATTTAGTATTGGGATCGATCGATGGTCAAAATTATTTAATCCTCGTCAACTGCTGACTCTTGTTACCTATGTAGAAATTATCCAACAAGCAAAGGCAAAGATTAGAGCGGAATTGGGTAAAGATGAATTAGATAGAGCGAATGCAATTATTACTTATTTGGCATTGGTACTCGATCGATGTGCTAATAAAAACTCTAGACTTGGTGGATGGGATCACACAAGAGTAAATACGCGAACAGCGTTAGCGCAACACTCACTAAATTTGATGTGGAACTATCCAGAAATCAATGGATCTGCCGAGTTGTGGGATTCCTGCGCTGATGCTTTTGTCTCTGACTATCAAGCTCTCTGTACCTATCTAGGTGCCCCATCTTCCACAAACCCCACCATCCCAGGCTTCCAAGAAAACCCATTACCCATTACCCATTACCCATTACCCAAAATCACCCAATCCTCCGCCGATAGCTTGTTCGATATTCCTGATGAATCCGTCGATGCCATCATCACCGATCCACCCTACTACGGCACCATCCAATACGCCGAACTATCCGACTTCTTCTACGTCTGGATGAAACGGGTATTAGACGATGTGTATCCAGAGTTATTTTATAGCGAACTCACCGACAAAGATCGCGAAGCAGTCGCCAATCCTTCCCGCTTTCGGAATATGGGCGCACCGCCAGAAATGTTAGCGCGGGCGGATTATGAAGCGAAGATGCTCCTGGCTTTTAATGAATACCATCGCGTATTGCGTCCCGATGGGGTGATGACAGTCCAATTCAATCACAAAGATCCAGGTGCGTGGGATGTCCTCGCCAACTCCCTGATTAATGGTGGCTTCGAGATTACCGCATCTTGGTCGGTAAGTACCGAAAATCCCCAAAACCTCCACCAGGCAAAGAAAAACTCCGTCGCCAGTACCGTGCTATTAGTCTGTCGCAAGCGCGATCCTGAAGCTGGATTAGCTTGGTGGGACGATTTGCGCCCCCAAGTCGTCAACATCGTAGAAGCCCGCGCCGTCGAATTTGAAGCCAACGACATCACCGGAATCGACCTCTGTCTGAGTGCATTTGGCCCCGCCTTGAACGTATTTTCTAGTTATCAGGAAATTCGTAATAGTAGTGGTGAAATCGTCCGTCCAGAGGCGGCTTTTACCGAAGCCCGTCGCGCTATCGCTAATTACCGCTTCCGTAAATTAGCCCACACCGATACCGCTGGATTCGATCCCCTGACTCAGTGGTATCTATTAGCCTGGGATGCCTTCAAAGCGCGAGAATTTGTATTTGATGAAGCCCGACAATTAGCCCTAGCAATTGGTGGTTTCAATGTCGAAGACTTGAGCAAAGTCTATAAACTCATCACCTCTACAGGCGGTAACTGCAAACTATTAACCCCCAAAGAACGCCTGAAAAAACGCGCCTTCAGCGTCGAAGAATCCGACTTTTCCTCACTCTATCTAGTCGATTCTCTCCACGCCCTAATTGCCATTTATGAAGAAGGACACAACCCCCAATTAGTGCGCCGCTTTATGCAAAACACCGGACTGATGGAAAGCGATGCCCTGATGAAAACAATGGAAATCGCCCTCAAAGTCTTCCCCACCAGCACCTCAGAATACGACGCGCTAGTTTCGTTGCGATTAGCAATGGACGAGATTAAGGCGAAGGTAGTAGTCGAGCAGTTGAGTTTAAGTTATGGGTAGGGTAAAAAATACCCTAACCTTTATCAATAAGTCCGTTTGAGGTACTGCGGAGATCTTTACCCCACCCCAGCCCTCCCCTTATAAAGGGGAGGGAGCAAAAGCCCCCCCTTTATAAGGGGGGGTTGGGGGGGTAACACCATCCCCGCCGAAGTATAGCCTCCAAAGGGCGGGGTGGGTAGATCTCCGCCACAACTCAAGCAAACTCCCTCTATGATATTTAACGTAGTATGGAGGAGAATAAGTGAGTGACTTGGCAGATGAGGATATTTATCGAGAAGTCGGCAAGATCGTCAGTCAATTCGATCTGTACCAGTGTTATGACAGTGCAATTGCAGTCATGCAGTGGCTGAGAGATAATAGGATTGAGGGTCGCATCATCGAGTTAAAAACCTTCTATAGGGATGAAGACTACATTGTCAGCGACAGAATCGGAGGAGATGAGTCGATATCTGAAAATGGCAAACATTACGGCGTAAGAGTGTGCGGACTGATTTTTGACAATCTTTCTACCATAGGAATGAAAGAAGCCGACTGGATTAGAGATTTTCATTGTCCCAGCAACGAATTTGAGATCGCAGAATTAGGAGAATAAATAACATGGAATTTAAAGGCGGACTATTCGAGATTTTAGCAAAGATTAAAGCTACACCAGGAATGTATATCGGTCATCCATCGGTATCAAATTTGTTTGTCTTTCTCGCTGGGTATAAAACGGCGCGACGAGAGTTAGGAATTAGACCGAACGATCGAGAATTGACATTTTATGAGAGTTTTAATGAATTCATTCAAGATCGTTATCAAATCCATATTTCTAACTCTTGGGCAAAAATCATCATGCTCAACTGTCCAGATGAAAAGCAGGGATTCGATCGATTCTTTGAACTCCTAGCAGAATTTGAAGCTAGATCTAAAAATATTCAACAACCTCAAAACGATCTAGTCAAATTATAAATATAGGAGAGTGAATTTATGACAATCAAAGAACAATTGTTGCAATAACTCAATTCTACGCCCGATCGATTAATTGTTGAAACTCTCAATTTTCTACAATTCATCAAAGCCAAAGAAGAATTAACTTTCTCCACCGGAGCATCTTTACTCGCCCATCTAAAAACTATCGGTTCTTGGCACGGCGACGATTTTGATGAATGTTTGCAGGATATTGTCGATACCCGATTACCTGCTGAGTTCACTTTAGAAACCAATCCTTAATAGTGTAATTCTCAATCTTGTAATTTCTGAATACCATGAATATCCAACTGATAGAATCCTTAGCACAAGTAATTCGCGCTCTGCCCACCGAAGAACGCGCTGCCTTAACAGAACAGCTTTTCTTTAATCTTACTTATCCTACAACAAAAGAACTCACTAACCTAGCTGTACGATCGAGTAGCTTTGACTTTTTAGATCGAGAGCCAGAACTTTATAGCCTCGAAGATGGAGAGCTAATATCATGTCTATAGCCAAAGGTGATATTATTTTAGTGCCTTTTCCATTTACAGATCTCAGTGAACCTAAGCTTAGACCTGCTGTTGTATTGTGGGTCGATGATAAAGGTCAAGATGTCACTCTATGTTTTATTTCTTCTCAGGCGATTGAGCGAGTTACTGATGATGAGTCTATCATTTTATCTAGCGATTTAGAATTTGTTCAAACTGGTCTTAAAAGCACTTCTAAAGTGAGAGTAGCTCGTATTATTACCCTAGAAAGGTCATTATTGCAACGCCGTTTAGGTCAACTTGGCTTTCAACATCTTCAGCGACTCGATCGGTGTCTAATTAATGCTTTCCAAATCAATTCTTAAATCATGGAAAATCGAGAGCGAACAATCCGATCGAACTGTAAATATACGAGAAATGTTTTATGACACTCAAAGAACAACTATTACAAGAACTCAATTCTACTCCCGATCGCTTAATTGTTGAAACACTCAATTTTTTAAAATTTCTAAAAGCAAAAGAACAATCGAATCGATCGACAGATGAATCTTTACTCGCCGATTCAGAATCAGCAGAATGGTATGCCATGTCTTTGCAAGGATTAAATAGAGCCTACAGTGACGATGAACCAGATTATGAACTATCTCCATCCTAAACCTTCATAAGTAAATGCACATATTTTTGGTGCGTTACGCTTCGCGATAACACACCCTACTTATTACTTATTACTTATTACTTGATTTAATGCTCCCCGATCGATCCTGGCGAATTAGCTACTCTAGTAATGAAAATAACCCGATCGCCGAATTCTATATTCCTGCGTTAGAATGCGCCGTACAATACGATCGCAAGTCCGGTTTTTTCAATAGTGCAATTCTCAGTAGAGTAGCGCGGGGACTGGGCGCAATGCTCCATAATCAAGGTAAAATTCGGTTGATTATGGGCTGTCAATTTAGTCCTGAAGATTTGGATGCGATCGAGAAAGGCTATGCTCTAAGAGATATTGTCAATGAAAGACTAACCGCCGCTCTCCAACCACCCGAAAACTTCGTCCAACTCAAACATTTAGAAATCCTCAGTTGGCTAATTGAAACTGGTAGTTTAGATATCAAAATTGCCATTCCCATGAAAGTAAATGGAATGCCAATATCTTCGCCCAACCATCTCGAAAAAAAAGATAATTTACAAGTCCCCCTTATCAAGGGGGATTTAGGGGGATTCCACATTTTCCATGAAAAAGTCGGCATCTTCACCGATACCGATGGCAATAAATTAGTATTTAGCGGCTCCAATAATGAATCAGTAGCCGGATGGGAATACAACGTCGAATCCTTCCACGTCTACTGCGGCTGGGAAGGCGGCAGAGATGGCGAGAGGGTAGATGAAGAAGTAACTAGATTCGATCGGTTGTGGCACGGATTAGCCCCCAATGTGAGCATCTTCGATCTACCCGAAGCAGTACTTCGCAAGCTGCTCACTCATGCACCCAAATCTATCCCCGATTGGAACCAGCAGATCGAATTCGATCTAGACGAAATTCAGCCCCCAAACCCTGTATCCCAAACCCCAAACCCTGAACCCCAAATCCCAACCCCCCACCCCCAAGAAAAAGCACTCTTCGATCTCCTTGCCAATTTACACAACCATCCTGGCTGTCTAGATTTCTGC
>NZ_JANLWO010000865.1:0-3133 GCF_031364565.1 Chamaesiphon sp. OTE_20_metabat_361 | reverse complement strand
TCCGCGACAACTATTCTTATTATCAAACGTTGCGTGAGAAGCTGCTCTGGGCAGGTTCGCGAATTCGCTATGATGGGCATCATACTAGGAATTAGGAATTAGGAATTAGGGATTAGGGATTGGGGATTAGGGCTAATTTTCGGTGCAATTTTGAGTTGCTAATTTCCGCTAAAAAGAGTGGATATCGCTCAAATACTACGAACTTCAGCAAATTAACGCACGATTGTCGCGTGAAATTGGGTGGGCAAAGTGAAACTAAACAGTTAGACTGTGGATTGAGAGCGCAGAATTATTTCTCAGGCTGCTCTTGATGAGACTGAACGCTGCTGCTCGGATAAATGCTTTGCCTTGGCAAATGCCATGACGAGAGCGATTTATCGATCGCATCTCATAGTTAAATCTTTGTAACAAAGTTGACAAATAATTCACAAAAATGAGTAAGCATTGTTCGATCGGGAATAGTAGTAACGCTGGTGTCGATTGTTGCCAGGACGTTGCCAACGTTATGTCAAAGGGCTATCGCTTGCGGTAAATATCTGTCTTGAAGTAACAAGTAGTCAGTTGTAGTTATGAGAGTGAAGTCTCCAGAAATTGATATGTTAATTAACATATCAAACTGGCAGAAATTTTAATAAGAGCTACAATCAAAAGGGCTTTACCCGATCGTCGGTATCGCCTCAGTAGAAGACGATTAATTATTGGCTGTTTGAGATTAATATTTGAGCGGAATTAGTTCCGAACAATCCTCTTTCAATACAGTTACTTGTCGCGTTTCAATCTTGGCAATCGATCGCCCAGAACCGCTAACTGACTAGATTGTTAAATATATGCAGGTTGCACGATTTCCAGTTAAAATATCGTATTTATATTAGTTATTAGTTCCAAAAATTAGCAGTAAGAGGCCCCACACATGACCCAGACTAAAGACATGCTCGCAACGATCGCTACCAAAGACGCCGACAGCGAGTTAGAACTACTACTCGACGAAGATGTCGATGCAGACGATTTTACTGCTGAATCTGACGGTGAGTCGGATGTCGAAGACGAGGATGGGAAGCTGGGGAAGGTAAAAGCCTCCCGCCGTCGCGTTCAAGCCAAGAAAAAACAGTTTACTGAAGACTCGATTCGCCTATATTTACAGGAAATCGGTCGCATTCGCCTGCTCCGCGCCGATGAAGAAATCGAACTAGCTCGGAAAATTGCCGATCTCCTAGAATTGGAGCGGATGCGTGAAAAGCTGCTCAATGAATTGGATCGCGAACCGCACGATCGTGAATGGGCAGCAGTTGCCGCGATGCCACTCCAGCAGTTCCGCCACCGCTTATTTTTGGGCAGACGTGCTAAAGATAAGATGGTACAGTCGAACCTCCGGTTGGTAGTTTCGATCGCCAAAAAATATATGAATCGCGGTCTCTCGTTCCAGGATCTGATTCAAGAAGGTAGTTTGGGTTTGATCCGCGCTGCTGAAAAATTCGACCACGAAAAAGGTTATAAATTCTCGACTTATGCAACTTGGTGGATTCGCCAAGCAATTACCCGCGCTATTGCCGATCAATCGCGGACGATTCGCCTGCCAGTCCACTTATATGAGACGATTTCGCGGATTAAGAAAACTACTAAGCTACTCTCTCAAGAAATGGGTCGCAAACCCACTGAGGAAGAAATTGCCACACGGATGGAAATGACGATCGAAAAACTGCGATTTATTGCTAAATCTGCTCAGTTACCGATCTCGCTAGAAACACCAATTGGGAAGGAAGAAGACTCCCGACTCGGTGACTTTATTGAAGCTGATGGCGAGATGCCCGAAGATCAAGTATCCAAGAGTTTGCTCCGCGAAGATCTTGAAGGGGTACTCGATACCTTAAGTCCCCGCGAACGCGATGTTTTACGCTTGCGCTATGGTTTGGATGATGGTCGGATGAAGACATTAGAAGAAATCGGTCAGATCTTTAATGTTACTCGCGAACGCATTCGCCAAATTGAAGCTAAAGCTTTACGCAAACTTCGCCATCCAAATCGGAATAGTATTCTCAAAGAATATATCCGTTAATTAAGATCGAGCGCCTTATTTACAGCGATCGTTTTCTCGATCTATTACCGTGAGTAAAGCTGTCTTAACTCCTAAGAGGATGTTTGAAAAGTATAAATTAGCACTCGCAAACTGTCGGGAAATAAAGGCGTGCGCGAATCGCTGACCCAAAGCCATGGATCGGGAACCTCGGCGTGATTTGGGTCGCTAGCCCCCCTGAAAAAGCCGATCCATTATCCACAGGTCGTGTATTTTTTGCAGTGCGAAAAATACACGACCTGTCCATTTCTGGGCTGCAATAATTTCATCGATTTTCACTTTTTTGCGATCCCAAAATCGATAACTAGCTTTATGCGGATGCAATCGCGCTGAGGTTTCCTCAGCGCGATTGCACCAAGCGTGGGGATTTACCCACTATAAACGGAGCAATTAGACTTTTCAGACATCCTCTCATTTCAATTGAGAATATGCGTAATATATAGATGTTGACGATCGGGACGTAATAGTGATGAATCAGGATAATTACCGAATCGAGCGAGATTCGATGGGCGAACGTCAGATCCCCGCAGGGGCATATTACGGCATCCAAACTTTGCGGGCGATCGAAAATTTCCCGATTAGCGGCATCAAGCCACTGGCAACCTATGTCGATGCCTGTATCCTCATCAAAAAAGCCGCTGCGATCGCCAATGGTAAGTTAGGGTGTATTCCAGTGGAGATCGGCCAAGTGCTAGTTACGGCTGCTGATGAGATTTTACAGGGCAATCTGCGCGATCAATTTGTGGTTGATGTCTATCAGGCTGGTGCGGGAACTTCCCACCATATGAATGTCAATGAGGTCTTAGCCAATCGGGCGCTCGAATTACTCGGCGATGTCAAGGGTAACTATCAGCGCGTCAACCCCAACGACCAAGTTAATTACGGTCAGTCTACCAATGATGTGATTCCCACCGCGATTCGGGTCGGGGGACTGCTGGCACTCAGTCATACCCTAGAGCCAGCTCTCGTTAGCGCGATCGCCGCATTAGACCAAAAAGCAGTAGAATTTGACTCGATCGTCAAATCTGGGCGGACGCACATGCAGGATGCCGTGCCAGTCAG
>NZ_JANLWO010000860.1:0-2740 GCF_031364565.1 Chamaesiphon sp. OTE_20_metabat_361 | reverse complement strand
TGAGTGCATTTACCCTCGCGATCGTCTTATGGTCGGCTGTCGGGGCGAATGGCGTGCCTAGCGGTACTAAAATCGCACCTACCAATCCGCGATTGGGAGAGACACTAGTCATCGATATCAACGTTCAAAAAGCTACTGCTACGACCAAAGCCACAGTTCCCACTGTCAAACTCGGCAGTAAAACTTATCCAGTGTTCGGCTTGGGAGGAGATCGTTTTCGGGCGATGATTCCGACGACACCATTGCAAAAACCCGGCACTCGGGAGGTGACGATCGCGGATAGTACTGGTAGCACGCTCGTCAAAATTCCGGTGGCCGATCGCAAATTCCCCATCCAGCGGATTAACTTCGCTCCCGGCAAAGCTGGTATCGAAGCGACGGCACTAGAACTCAAGCAAGTAGCCGCTTTAAAAGCTACTGTCAGTTCGGTTAAATACTGGGATGGGAAATTTATCGCTCCCAATCAGGGGAAAACTAGCTCGCCCTATGGCGTCAAGCGCTACTATAATGGCGAATTTGCCAAAGATTATTACCATCGCGGCTTGGACTACGCTGGGGGATTAGGATCGCCAGTCGTGGCTCCAGCGGCGGGAAAAGTGGTATTAGTCGGTTATGAAAAAAAAGGTTTCCGCGTTCATGGTAACGTTGTCGGTGTCGATCACGGTCAAGGATTGACTAGTATTTTCATGCACTTGAGCAAAATCTCAGTCGAAGAGGGGCAGATGCTCGCTGCTGGCGACCAGCTTGGCGCGATCGGTTCGACGGGATCTTCGACTGGGCCGCATTTACACTGGGGTTTATACGTTAATGCTGTCTCTGTCGATCCCGTGCAGTGGCGATCGACCGCGATCGAGTAGGATCGAGGACAGAAGCGATACCTAATGCTTGTACTGGGATGGTGGGTGGCGCTCTCCATCCCTTTATTTTGCCAGATCTATGCGGATTGTTTCTCTTGTACGATTCTGGGGGAATAATAAATGTAAATAGTAGTTGGCAAGCATCAGTAATTTGGAGTTTGGGTTTGAGCTACTGGCTTATAAGTACCCTACGCCAAGATCGATGGAGCATCGAGTGCCGATCGCGCTTACTACTGACAAGTTATTTTAATTGTTTCTAAATGATGAATATCCAAGCAATCGTCGAACATGCTGTAGATGAAGGCTATCTTACTCCAGCGATGGAAGCAGAGGTAGGGCGGATCTGTGATAGTGCGGCTGAGTTATCAGTAGAAGAGTATATGGCACTCGATCGACTGATGGGGGCACTACTCGCTGGTGAAGTCGTCACCGTACCGCGCAAGCAGTTTATCAATGTGATGGAAGAGTTGGTCATCACCGAAACCATCGCCCAAATTACGGCAATCGAACTAAATAACGATGTTCAATTAGATGTCGGCGACATTGCCGCCTATGCGCTCAATAGATTACCGCCTCTCTATGCTACTACCGAGGAAGGCGCTAGCTATCAACGCGATCGAGCCAAGAAAGAACTGCAAGACTTGATTACGCAGCAAGTAGAGTCGGCGATTACCCAAAATCTCAATCGCCCCGAATTTTTCCCCGAACGCCAAGCAATTGCCAAACCCACTGGTGATGAAGTTGTCAAGCAAGTTAGCACCCTTCTCCAAGCTTACGCGCCACAATTTGAATCCCAACCCCATCCTGTAGGAGCTGTTAACTAGGACGACTACAGGTTTAATGAAATGCCCTAATTGTCAATCCACTAGAATTCGTAAGCATGGCTTTTATCGAGACAAACAACGGTATCAATGTAAAGATTGCGCCCGTCAGTTTGTCCAAACACATAATCCGTATCTGCACGATCGCCCGAGTACTGGGGTAGAAGATAATATCGATCGCTACCTTACCGCTATCTCTACCCCGGCTCCCGATTTACTGCTCCAGCTCCAACAAGCAATGGTCGAATATCCGCTCGCCCAAATGCAGCCAACCCTGGCACAAGCTCAATTAATCGCCCTCTTGGTGCGATCGAGCCAAGCGCGGCGGGTGCTAGAGCTGGGAATTTTTAGCGGTTGTGCGACTTTGGCAATTTCCTCAGCCCTGCCTCCCGACGGACAATTAGTTAGCTGTGGTGTTGCTGGCAGACATCTCGATGTCGCTCGCGACTACTGGGAACGCGGTGCTGTTACTAGCAAAATCGATTTTCAGATCGGCAGTGGGCTAGAATTGCTCGATCGACTCGCTACTTCCACACCGATCGAGTCTTTTGACCTAATCACGATCTCTGGTCTTAAATACCAGTATCCATCTTACTACCACCGCGCGATCGAGCTATTGCGTCCCCAAGGATTACTAATCGCCACAGATGTCCTCTGGCAAGGGCGAGTCCTCAATCCCACTACCTACGACGATGAGTTCACCCGAGGCATCGAGCTATTCAACCGCGAACTGGTTGCCGATCCGCGTGTGAATGTCTCCGTACTGCCGATCGGAGATGGACTGTCGATCGCGATTAAGCTGTAATTGCTGAGGTCTTTACTCTCGATCGAGATCCAAATCAAAAAGCCGTACCTATGTGAGGTACGGCTTTTTGATATATTTGGTGGCGGAGACTGGATTTGAACCAGCGACCTTCGGGTTATGAGCCCGACGAGCTACCAGGCTGCTCTACTCCGCGTTGTTTTTCACTCAACTCAACTAATATAACATCACCATCTATAAATAGCAACCCCCGATCGGTAAATAATTTTAGTTCGGGCTAGGGAAATGGCACGCTTGCG
>NZ_JANLWO010000777.1:0-5092 GCF_031364565.1 Chamaesiphon sp. OTE_20_metabat_361 | reverse complement strand
CATTGGTGTCTGCTCTAAATCTGCCAGTGCAAAGACGATCGTCCGCAGATGGTCGTTATCGTCGTTGATGCTGGATAGCCGCTGGGGGAGTGTGGATGGCATCTTAGGGGATAGGGGATAGGGGATAGGGGATAGGGAGGATAGGGGATAGGGGGTAGGGGATAGGGGATAGGCAAAAGTATTTTGGATAGAGATAATACTTGCATCCAGATCGTAGGTTGGGTTGAGCCGCGAAACCCAACATTTCCAGGGTGTTGGTATGTTAGTTGGGTTTCGCTATCGCTCAACCCAACCTACGGATTTTCTACTAACTCTTCCCCCTATTCCCTATTCCCTATCCCCTATCCCCTCTAAACCCCGACTTCACTCGGCTGTGCCAATTGAGCGACGATATCGAGTAAATCGCGATCGGATTGGGGTTTGGTGAGGTAGTTTTTGGCACCGAGGGTCATGGCGAGATCGCGGTGTTTTTGACCGCCGCGCGTGGTGAGCATGACGATCGGAATTTGGGAGAGTTTGGGATCTTGGCGGCAATAGCTGAGGAACTCAAAGCCGTTCATTTGGGGCATTTCGATGTCGCACACCACCAAGCGAATCCGGGGATGTTCTTGGAGGCGGAGGATGCCTTCGCGACCGTGACTGGCTTGGATGACTTGACAGCCAGCTTTGGTAAGGGAGCGGGCGAGGCTTTGGCGTTGGACGAGGGAATCGTCTACGACTAAGACTTGCAATTGTCGTCCGGGAGTGGCGTTACGATTGTCGATCTGGTTGATGGTATCGGCAACTTCCTTGGGGATCGGGGCGTCGCTAGCTGGAGCCAGAGCGGGTTGGGTAGCGGCTGCTAGCGCGGGTTGGACGGTTGGAATCTGTGGCAATTTGGCGGTACTATTGCGGACGCGGGCGAGCAATTCGATCGGATCGATCGCGAGCGTCAAGCTACCATCGCCTAAGACGCTGTAACCTTGAACATAGTTGGGCAATCCAAAGGTTTGACCCAGGGATTTGACGACGAGTTCTTGTTCTACTAAGATCCGGCTGACTTCGAGACAGACTTGTTCGTTATCGATATCCAGCAGGAGTAGGGCGTTGGGGGTGTTTTTGGCTTTGGGGGGGAACAGATTGACGACAGCTTGAGGATCGCGACCGATCGGACAGTGATAGTCCATTAGACTGTTGACTGGGTAGATGGGAATTAATTTTTGAGCCGCACCTTCACCCCACCGCAGGAAGGTGGATGTGCCCTGTGCTGTTTGCAGAGATTGGGACTGAATCCGATCGGGTGAGGGTAATAATACCTGCGAAATGGCTTCCGATCGCAAGGCGTGGACGAAGCCCCCTGATTCGCAAATCATCAATCGGGTGGTGGTGAGGTTGAGCGGGAATTGCATGATAAATGTGGTACCTTTACCAGCTACAGAGCGGACATCGATCGTCCCCTGTAAGGCACCCAGACGGTCGCGGACGACATCCAAACCGATGCCGCGACCGGAAAGATCGTTGACTTTTTCAGCGGTCGAGAATCCGGGCGCAAACATGATTTCGGCAAGTTCGGCTTCGGTGGCGGTGTCGGCGGTGTTCGCGTCGAGGAGATGGAGTGCGATCGCCCGTTGGCGGATTTTCGTCCAGTTCAAGCCTTGTCCGTCGTCGCTGACTTCGATTTTGGTGCGGTTGCCTTGGTGGTAGACTTTGATGGTGAGGGTACCAGTCTCGGATTTACCCTGAGCCGATCGCACTTCTGGGGGTTCGATGCCGTGGTCGTAGGCGTTTCTAACCAGGTGTAGTAAAGGATCGTAGAGTTTTTCAGCGATAATTTTATCGATCGAAACTTCGCTACCGATCAGTTGGAGTTGAGCGGGTTTGCGGTGGGACGCGATCATCTGCTGGAGCAAGCGCGGGAAGCGGTTGAGGACGCCCGCGATCTCGACCATTCTGGCGGCAAATAGTTCGGATTGAGCTTCGGCAAGTAGTTGTTTGCGTTTGCCCATAGTCATCCGCGATTTTTGAGTCATTTCGACCAAATTACCCACCCGAATGCCGAGTTCGGCGATGTCGTCGGTGAGGTTTTGGAGGAGGATACTCAGATCGCTGTAGACATCCATTTCGAGGCTATCAAACTGTGTCTGGATCTGGTTGTCCGCTTTTTTCCCCGACTGGTGTTTGCGCTGCTTTTTGGATTTATCGCGCCGAGATGAGGATTTTTGTCGATCGTCGATCGCGGCATTTTTATCTGCCCAATCGCCTACTAGTCGCAGTTTCTGTTCGCAGCGGCGGTATTGTTCGACGGTAGATTGGGCGAGTTTTTGGAGTTGCTCGGCGCGGAGATGGAGCTGGTTGTCATCGATGAGCAATTCGCCAATCGTATGGCTAAGGCGTTCGAGTTGGACTGTCGCCACGCGGACGCTGACGGCGGCATCGGCGGGAGCTGGCTCGGCAGCCCGCTCTGCGGGTGGTTCTAGCTCGTCAGTGGCTGCTGGTTGTCCGAGCCAAATCGATTGGAGGATCCGATCGACGCCAGATCGATTCGTAATGGCTAGTTCTGACCCAGACTGAACTGCGGCGGGACGATGCTCGATCGACGCCAGATGCGGATATTCAACGGCGGCGGGTACGACGGTATGGAAAGTTTCTGGCTCGAAGGTGCCAATTTCAATAATCTCTGGATCGAATTCGGTGACTACTGCATCCACGACCAGCTCGGACTCATCCTCGACTAAGGATAACCATTCTGAAGTAGTCGGTTCGCTGGATGGGATTGCTACTGTCTGCGGTTCGTCTACTAGAGAGAGCCAGTCTGAGGCAGATGACTCGGTAGTCGCGATCTCCGGGGTCTCTAATGTCTGCGGTTCATCTACCAGCGAGAGCCAGTCCGATGTAGATGACTCGGTAGTTGCGATCTCAGGGACAGCGGTGGTAGATCCATCTTCAATGAGAGACAACCATTCCGAGCTACCCAAATCGGTGGCTTCAGCAGTGGTACCATCTTCGATGAGGGATAACCATTCGGAGCTACCTAAATCGGTCGTGGTAGTAGTCGCAGTAGGGGCGAGCGGTTCGACGAGGGATAACCATTGCGCGGAATCCGCATCATGGATATTGGCTGCTAGTGTGGTGACAGACTGTTCGCCCCAGTTCGCCAGCTCTAAAGATACTTCGCCACCCACAGATCGATCGC
This sequence comes from Chamaesiphon sp. OTE_20_metabat_361, assembly GCF_031364565.1. Classification (NCBI taxonomy): domain Bacteria; kingdom Bacillati; phylum Cyanobacteriota; class Cyanophyceae; order Gomontiellales; family Chamaesiphonaceae; genus Chamaesiphon; species Chamaesiphon sp. OTE_20_metabat_361. The sequence goes on along the minus strand of NZ_JANLWO010000777.1, from coordinate 1,920 downwards.
CGCCGACGATCGAGACTTGTGCTTGCTGGAAATTTGCCAGCGCGATCGGCGCTAGCTCCAATACGCCACCGGGATGGCGTTGTAGAGCGGCAAGGGTTGCCTTGGCGATCGCGGCAATCCCTGGCAAACTATAAGAGCCACCGAGTTCTAATAAAAATTCGGCTAGGGAAGTCAAACTTTCCTGAACTTTAGCCGTATTTTGACTGGCAATCGCCGCAGCTAAGTCTTCGAGATCGTGCGGGATACTGTCGGTAAAGATCGACCCAATTACATCAAACCCCAGCTCGGCGGCGGTCGGTAATGGCGTCTCGCGCCCGAAGAAATCACCTAAATGAGTTTGCAGTCTGGCAAATAGCGTCGCCGTCCGTTCGAGGGTAGCAGCTTCATCGTAGGGAATCTTGGCGAGGAGGGCACTCAAGGGGTCATACAGGCAATCGTAGCCCTCCATTAAGAGCAGACCTAGTTCCGGGTCGATTTCGAGTTCGGGCGGGTAGAGCGCCTGGAAGACATCTTCTAGGTGATGGGCGATGGTCTCGATCGTTTTGAACCCACAATTAGCCGCACTGCCTTTAATGGTGTGTGCCGCTCGCATCAGGGTATGGACGCGCTCGATCGTTTTTTCTTCAACTAAACCCAGGAGGGTTTGTTCGATGGTTTCGAGTAATTCCGCCGCTTCGATCTCAAAGTATCGATCGAGTGACTCTTGGAAATCTAGATCGTCGGTCATTTAGGGGATAGGGGGTAGGGAATAGGGGATAGGGGATAGGGGATAGGGGATAGGGGATAGAGATTCGGATTTTAGGTTTTAGCTGGGTTTAGGACGCAAGCGTCCTCCATATTCCCTCTTCCCTATTCCCTATCCCCTATTCCCTATTCCCTAATCAACCTTAAAGCGACTCACACTAGTCTCTAGCACTTGCGAAGTGGTGATGAGCTGTTGGCAAGATTCGGAGATTTGGAGGGCGCTGTCGGAGCTGAGATTGGCGATCGTGGCGACGTCGATCATTGCTTCGCTCAGTTTTTGAGACTGTTTGGTTTGGGTGCTGGCGGATTTACTAATCGCTTTGACTAGTTCGCTGATTTGTCCGGTCGCTACGACGATTTCGCTGAGGCTTTGGCGGGTTTCGTTGACTAAGTTGGTACCTTGGACGACTTGGGCGATCCCGATTTCCATGGCTTCGGTCACGTCGTTGGTGTCGATCCGGATTTCATCTACCAGGCGTTCGATTTCGGTGGTCGCATTGGCAGATTGATAAGCCAAGGAGCGAACTTCATCGGCTACTACTGCGAAACCTTTACCATACTGACCCGCGCGGGTGGCTTCGATCGAAGCATTCAAGGCGAGAAGGTTGGTTTGGGTGGCGAAGTTTTCGATCAGGTTGACGACTTTGGAAATCTTCTGGAAGGTTTCACCGAGACGTTTGATTTTTTTGGCGGTGGTGGATACGGTAGAGCGAATCTCTAAGATTTCTTCGACGGTGCTTTCCATCAGCGTGTCGCCAGTTTGCACGGTGCGGTTGGCGGATTGAACCACTAGTTCGACTTCTTGAGCGAAGTCGGCGACTTCTTTACTCGAAGCTGCCATTAAGTCCACTTGGATCAAGGCGCGATCGAGCTGTTCGAGTTCTTGTTGCGCTTGAGCGGAGAGGTTATTGACCAGCAGGTTGTTTTCGCTAGAGGTACTGCTGACGCTGGTTGCGGCGGTTTGGACTTGGCGGACTAGTTCGCGCAAGCTCTGAATGGTGGTATTGTAACCATCGGCGATCGTCCCGATTTCGGTTTCCGATAGGGGCGCACGCACGGTCAAGTCACCTCGGAAGGAGGGGGCGATCGCTTTGAGGACTCGCAGCGCTTCGGATTCCAATTCTTGACGGTTAGCACGTTCTCGATCGACGATCGAGGATAACTCCTGTTCTTGAG
>NZ_JANLWO010000771.1:0-2097 GCF_031364565.1 Chamaesiphon sp. OTE_20_metabat_361 | reverse complement strand
GCAGCGGACTCGATCGAGTCTGCTGCTGTGATGGGGCGATTTTAGTAAATCGAGGATGACGATTATGCGATCGACTAATTCAGTATGTTTCGATGCTAGGATAAATAAATATTCAGTTTTAGCTATAGCAATAGCTAAGATCGTTAGGACGTTTTCTAATTAGTCCGCGTAGGCGGACTTTGCATCATAAGCGGCGATTTCAATCGCTGTGTCCTAACAGCCTTGGCGGTTGCTATAACTTTTTGGCTACAGAGATTGGGCAACCTGACTAAGCTGGATTTCATCGGCAAAACTGGCTGTCTGAGTGAATTCAAATGGCCCCGCGATCGATCCCCAGACGCGCTCGTCGGTTTCAAGATCGCGACCACGATCGAGGCTACTTAGGTGCCCAGGGCCGATCTCAAAGCTATTGTCCAAATAAGTATCCTTGCCATTTCTATTGACCTTGCAGCCCTTTCCAGGCTCCACGTAGCCTTTAAATGTACTGCCAGTCCACTCGGTTATCATCGTGCAACCAGGCATCTTAATAATTTTATCGCGGGTGAGTCGATCGAATATCTCAGGTTTGCGGGCGGCTCCGTAAAATTCGGCTTCTGGATCGATCGTGTAGTGTTCGATTTCGATGCGGTCATTCATAATCACAAAGTTCAATACTCGCAAGCGATAGGGATTGTGCAGCATGAAATCATAAGCCTGTTCCAGAAACAAACTCACTCCACCAAACAACTCATACGGTAGCGGACGCATACACACCCGAATGTGGGCAAAAAATGGCGGATTTTCAAATGCCTGTGCTTGATTGCTAAAATCGCCAGCCATCCAACGTGCTAGGGTTGGAATATCGGTAGAATGAGTCATAGTGGAGGTTAGATGTTAATTACTGTCGATTTTACTGGAACCGTGCCCTTCTATTTTCGCAACTTATGACTCAATTAGCATCACTGCGGCTAGTTTCACTTTTACCGAGTGCCACGGAAATTATTGCTTGTTTGGGATTGACGGAGCAACTAGTCGGAATTTCCCATGAGTGTGACTACCCGCCAGAAATAAAAAATCGCCCAGTTTGCACTGCGGCAAGACTTTCGATCCATCAGCCTAGTGGCGAGATTCATCAAGAGGTAGATAAATTACTGGCAGCAGCGGCGAGTATTTATGAAATTAATCTCGACGAGCTGACTAGATTAGAACCTACTCACATTATCACCCAAGACCAGTGTGACGTTTGCGCGGTAAGTTTTGGTGAAGTAGAAAAAGCCGTCGCCAAATTAACGAATAGTCACCCCCAAATTATCTCACTCCAACCCGACACGATCGCCGATGTCTGGGCAGATATTCAACGCGTCGGTGAAACTCTCCAGGTTGACTGGCAACCGATTCTCTCGGCACTTCAATCCAGAGTTAAAACTTGCCAAACTCAGTGCGAAAGTCTCCAGGCAAATCCGCCGCGAGTTGCCTGTATCGAGTGGACAGATCCGCTAATGTTGGCAGGAAATTGGATTCCCGAACTAGTTGAGATAGCTGGAGGTAAGTCGATTGGCGGAGTTACCGGACAACATTCACCCCGGATTAGTTGGGATGAATTAATCGCCGCCGATCCCGATACGATTATTTTTATGCCTTGTGGTTTCGATCTTGACAGAACTCGGATTGAAGCTCAACCATTGACTAAACATCCCCAATGGGAAAAGCTTAAAGCAGTCCAATTGGGTCGAGTCTACATTACTGATGGTAATGCCTATTTCAATCGTCCCGGCCCCAGACTCGTAGAATCCCTAGAAATCCTCACCGAAATCCTCAATCCCCAATGCAATTACGGTCATCATGGCAATGGTTGGCTGAAAATAGATGAGTGACTACCCAGCCGAATGGTTACAGGGTATTCATGAGTTTAATACAGGCGAATATTATGCCTGTCATGATACCCTTGAAGCCTTGTGGATGGACTCGATCGATCCAGACAAAAAGTTCTATCAAGGTGTACTGCAAATCGCCGTCGCTTGCTATCATCTCCACAATCGCAACTGGCGCGGCGCGGTGACTTTACTCGGCGAAGGGATCGGTCGGTTGCCTTATTATCAACCAATATATGCGGGGATT
>NZ_JANLWO010000759.1:0-1736 GCF_031364565.1 Chamaesiphon sp. OTE_20_metabat_361 | reverse complement strand
CCACCAATGCCGAACGCATTCCCAGGCGTAAATACCACACCCGTGCGTTGCAATACCATCAGTGCAAAATCGGTAGAATTCCAACCCACAGCACAGGGAATCCACAGATACATTGTGGCTTTGGTGGGTTTAATCTTCCAGCCTAATTTAGCCAACCCTACAATCATAAAGTCCCGACGTTCACGGTATCGAGTTTGAACTTGGGTGACGTATTCATCGGGGAGTTCTAGCGCAGTTTGAGCAGCGGTTTGGAGCGCGGAAAAAATACCGTAGTCGAGGTTGGTTTTGAGCTTGCGGAGTCCCTGAATAATTTGGCTATTACCGACGACAAAACCGACACGCCAGCCCGCCATATTGTAGGTTTTGGAGAGCGTATGGAACTCGACCCCGATTTCCCTAGCTCTGGGGATTTCTAGCAGGCTGGTGGGCTTGTAGCCATCAAAGGCGAGTTCTGCGTAACAAAGATCGTGGACTAGCATGATCTTGTACTCGTGGGCAAAGGCAACGACATCCTCAAAGAAGGCGCGCGAAGCAGTAGCACCAGTCGGATTGCTGGGATAGTTGAAGAAGAGAATTTTGGCTTTGCGGGCGACATCTTCGGGAATATCATTGAGATCGATTTCCCAGTCATTCTCCGGTTTGAGGATAATATTATGAATCTTAGCACCCGCGATCGCAGGCCCCCGAAAGTGGACGGGATAGGCGGGACTGGGTACCAGGACTGTATCGCCAGGGTTGATATAAGCGAGCGCTAGATGTCCTAAACCTTCTTTAGAGCCGAGCAGCGGTAAAGCTTCACTGTTGGGATCGAGGGTAACGCCATAGCGGCGATAATACCATTTGGCGATCGCGCCCCGAAAATTGGCGGTACCTTCAAAAGGCGGATAACCATGATTGGTGGCTTCATCAAGCGCATCTTTGGCTGCCGCAATGACTGGTGCTGGCGCAGCACCGTCTGGGTTGCCCATCCCCAAGTCAATCAGATCGATACCCTGGCGACGAGCATTTGCTTTGAGTTCATCTAACCGAGCAAATACATATTGGGGTAACGATTGGAGGCGTTCGGCAGGACTAATCCAGTCTAAGGTCATTGTCTATAATTGTTAATGCAGTTCAATCTGTTGGCATCCTTCGGCTCGCGGGATGAGGCAACGGTTCCGCTTTGTCTCATCCGACTGGATCGGTGATGAGTAATCTCCCCAGTCGAGAATTCGATCGAAGTGCGTGTATCTAGAATATCAGGTTCGACCGCGCTTGCTATGATTCGATTGTGCAAAGCCCACACTTTACGAACGATTGGAAACTTCGCAGCACCCGATCTTTGCTGGCTAGTCTAGATCGCAGGTCTTCAACAGATCGGGCAACTTTATTGCTATTCGATCGTCTTGTCTCTATATCTCAGCTCACCGCTTACTCAAACAGTACCATGCCTAAGTTCTCGATCTTTATTCTAATCGGCATTGGCACGGTCGCCATGACATTTTTTGTGCCTCAATTTCCCGGAGCTGCTAGGGCAAGAAAGCTTAAAGCTTGTGTCGATCCGCTGCCGATTGCCAAACGGGTAGTGCTGACACTTAAGGCTGATAAAAAACAGATGGAGAACAATAAAACTGTCTTCCGACCGATTGCCGAAAAAGCGACTGTGAAGCCTGGAGATATTATTAAATACACCGTAATTGCCAAAAATAATAGCCGCTGTCCACTCAAGAATTTAATTCTCAAGCAACCGATTCCTA
>NZ_JANLWO010000745.1:0-4634 GCF_031364565.1 Chamaesiphon sp. OTE_20_metabat_361 | reverse complement strand
CAGAGTTAACTTGGTCTGATACTGGTCTTCGCGTTACGGCTTCGCTTGCGGTCACGATCGATAAAGATACTGCTGATTGGTATAACTTAACCGCCTTCGGTAAAACAGCGGAGATTTTGGCTAACTACGTCCGTAAAGGCGAACAAGTCAATATTCAAGGTCGAGTGAGTGTCAACCGTTGGGTTGATAAAGTGACTGACGAACCTCGCTCTAGAGTCCAGATTATTGTCGATCGTGTTGGACTCATTGGTAGCAATTCTCGTAATGCTTTGCAAACTGTCTAGATCGCCAATTCAGCACCCATTGTATGAGTGCTGACTTCTGCGCTTTAGATTGTCAACTGCTGCGCTAATTAGTAATAGAAATTATTCACTTTTAACCCTAACCCAAATATCCAAATGCTATATTTAACTTTTGATTCCGTTACTACATTTTTGTTGCCTTATTTTATCGGCATGGTATATTTTGCGATCGCTTGCTGGATTAAGTCTGAAATATCGGTAGTTGCAACCTCTACTTCTCCAGCTATTCGACCCGAACAAGTCTTCACATTGCTAGAAGAAATCTCACCAATTATTCAGGCAAAGATCGCGATCGACCAGCCGAAATTGCCCCGCTCTAGAAAATTACCTGTTACCCCAGTTGCAGAATTAGTTGAGTCACCAAATATTAAAAAGCGTCGCAGCAAATCTATTCTCCCAAGATCGATCGCTGCTTAAATTAAGCCATTCACCGCTGTTAAACTATTAGTGAATGGCTTAATATTATTGAAAGCGATCGTTTCGTTAATTAGACTTATAACTCAATCAACTTGTTTTTATGGATATTGTCAAAATCCTCGCTGAGATCGCCGATACTAAAGCTCAAATTATCAAAATGGAGAATTTCCTTATCAATTTGCCAAATCATGCAGATGCTTTATCTCAGGTTCGAGCCACGATCCAATACTGGAACGAGTACGTCGAGCATTTGAATTATCTGAACGATAAACTTTTAAATATTGCTCCAGAAATTTATGAATTTACTAATAGAGAGATCGGAGATTTTGCCATAATCTCGTAAATAAAAATTGACATTTACTTTACCATCTGCCTTTACTCGGCAGTTAATAGAGCAAATCAATTAATTTTCAGTAGAAATTGTCTTTGCAAACTCAATAGCGATCGCTCAAACTCTTCTAATATTTCAACGGCAAGTTTGTTGCTTCTAATGTGAGCGATCGTTTCTTCCATCACAATCTCGATCCGATCCTCGATCGAGTCTGGTACAGGTGCCAAAACTGTTAGATTTAGCTCTGAATTATCTTCTTGCCTAGCTGCTATTACTTTTACTGGCAGCTCGGTAGTCGGTTTATCAGCCTTTGCTTTAGGTGGCTTAATTTTAGCAACTTCTGCCTTGACTTCCCGAACGCTCAGACCTTCCTCAATAGACCGATCGAGCAGTTCTTGTCTGCTGGGATCTTCTAGGGTGGATATTGCCGCAGCTTTGGTGTAGTGCAGTTCGCCACTTCTAACCGAATCGAGAATGTTTTCTGGGAGATTGAGGAGTTTGAGCTTGTTCTTGACAAATGAAGTTAAACTCATCCCGCCTTTGGTGAACTGTCTAATAATTTGGGTGGCAAATTCAATCGTTTCCGTTGGAATAACGTTATTCCCAGTTTGCTCTTTGGTATGAGCTGCTTGATGCAAAAAGGCGATCGTCAGGGCTGCGCTAGCGAACTTGAGCTTGCGCTGCAAAATGCTCACCACCATCTCGGTTTCGTCGATCGGATTGAGATCCGCTCGTTTGGTATTATCGATCGCGGCAATGTCGGCGGCTTCGTCATCGTCAACATCCAACCAGCGAATTGGGACTTCAGTGAATTCACCTTCAATGGCGATCTCATGTCTGGTGAAACCCGCGATGATGGCTTTTCGGCTAGTTTGAACTAACAGGGGATTGGTAATGCCTCTGACTCCGATCGATTCGGCTAGTTCAGCTTTGGCTTTAGGATTAGGCTGCTTGCGAAATTGGTACCGTGACGCATCTAATTCGCGAGGATCGATCGTGTCATTTGCTGAGGTATTCTGCGCCTGGACTAACCGCTGGCTATCGACTGGAGACTTCTGCCGTTGCTGCGGTTTTTGCCCTGTTGCGATGGCAGAATTATCTATTGGGGGTGCGATTGTTGCGGTGGTCATTGGATTAATCTCTCTAAATAGGCACTTAAATATCTAAATGAGAAGCACAGCTAATTCTTCATAAGAATTAGCTGTGCTTTCAACTCAAACTAGCTAGCGGCGGGCATCTCGGCAGGGTTGTTTTTGTCTGGCTTGGCAGGTTTAGACTCTTGGTTGACGACTCTGGCAATTAATCCCGTCTCATCGATCGCCGTAAAGGTATCATCTAAAAACTTCCGCAATCTCCGCTTAGAAAGCGTTGCCACCCGCTCGATACCATCTTTCAAGGGGACATATTCAGATCTGAGCATTTCGATCTCCTTGGATGGCAGACAGAGCTTAGGTAGCGAGATAACTGCCTCTGGTACTAAATCCCCCAGGTGACTGGTATAGGTGGAGTCGAACTTCTTCCATGAAGCTGCGCTGCCGAAGTGTAAATTCTTGACTAGAATGTGCTTGATACCTTGGAGATCGGTCATCGAACTCTTTAACATCGATAAGCTTTCCGCCGAACCATCACATAAAAACCAGTTAACGATCTCAACATCGCTATTGGAATTAGCCAAATCGTTAGTCGTAATCCACCGGACGTATTTAGGCTGAATTTGTGAGGGTAAAACGAGGATTACGTCTTGCGTTAATGCGGCTTCATAGATCTTGTCAGCAATGAAAAACTCTTCCTCACGATCGCTAAAAATAATTCGTCCGCCGTTCTTTGCGCCGTGCTTTTTCTCTTCCTCAGTCAAGTCAGCGTCGTCATAATCGCCACCAACAGGCAGATCCAATCTGTGCTGTTCTGGGGCGTAAGTTAAACCTGTGACTGGATTTGTCTCATCCACATCAATGAGGGTATGGGGTAGATTCTTGTGACAGTAATACTCGACAAACCCCGAACCAAAGGTAGTCTTGCCAACCCCACCTTTTTCGCCTGTAATTGTGTGAATCCGATTCTTCCGTTTTGCCATTGTCAACTCCTAATAAAACTGCGATAAATAATAAATATCGGCAAACCGATTGCCATAGCCGAGTGCCGCGATTTCTGGCGGTGGATTGAATCCACCATGCAGAAATACTCCATACCGATCTGGTTTGTCAGTTCTCAACGGTACTTTTGTCCGCAACCAATTTAATAGTTCGGGATTAAGGGTATCTACCGTTCCCCCACAAACTAAGATCTCCCGCACGTCGGCGGCTAAATTTTCGTCCAGCCAGCCTGTGAGCAATGCTAAATAGCGTTCTATGACTGCCTCGATCGTCTTTTTGAGAGTTGACAACTCCTGTCTGCGATCGTTCGGCGTATTACCCCGCAAAATTGCTTCTAAAAACTTTTCGTCGCCGCCAATCCGGTACTTAGAAACCGCTTCAATCAGACTGTCTTCGTGATAATCGCCCATCAAATCGATGATGTCTTTAACGATCTTGGTGAACCCCAAATCTGTCGAGCGAAAATAGTCCAATCTGCCACCTGTTGCGCTAAATAAGCTGGCGTTACGGAATCCCAAGATAAAGGTTGCCACCTGATGCTGAGAAACGATTTCAGGGCGTTCTTGAGCGTGTTTGATGAAGATTCCCATCCCTTCAGGGAAGCACCGATACTTGTCGAGCGTAACAGCTTTAATCCCTGATGGAGTATCGAATTTCGTCAGTGCCTTGCGAAGTGCTGTTTCAAAATTACTACTTTGCTTTACCTCACCAGGCGGCAGACAACAGACCAAATCGATCTCCATTTGGTCGATCTGATGATTTGCCATGTAGACCCACGCCGCACCGAGTACTTTGATTGCCGCTTGGTCTACCTTGGGCTTTTTCAAGCCCCGAAACGCATCAAATCTGCCCGCAGCCAGACTGCCGACAGCATAATACTTTCCTTGACAGGAAACGTAGACAGAGTGCAGCGGATTGACTTGGGAGTCAGAACCTAGCGTATATCCTTGCAGCATCATTTTTGGCACTTCGATCGTTTCCGATGCCATCACAAAGGCTTCGATCCCCGCCTCGGTTTCGATAATAACTTTTGTGCTACTGCCCCCAAAGTCGGTTGCTACTTTTATCTTTGGCATTTTACGTTCATTACAAATCTGATAACTTTCAACCTAAAAGAGTGAAATAGTCATCTAATATTCCCCATCATGCTCGATTGAATGCTAAATGAGAGGAGAACAATGGCTGAGAAGACTGACTGAAACTCGATCGATTTTCAGTATTTTGAGCGAGTCGCGAACTTTGTTAATAGAGCGAGTTGAAATCGATCGCCACCGGACTTTTTACAGTAGGGGTTATCCCTGCCACTGGTTCGCTCGACTCACTTGTCGATGCGGAAATCGATGAGTGAGCGTGAGTACTAGATGTCCGCTCTCGATTGTCCCCACCGATTTTCGCGTCTAATGTTTCAACTTGTTGGAGTAACATCGCCCGCGATCGCCGATAAATATCTAGAACTTCTGCCTCATCTACGCAATCGGCTGATTCACAAGC
>NZ_JANLWO010000727.1:0-7214 GCF_031364565.1 Chamaesiphon sp. OTE_20_metabat_361 | reverse complement strand
AGCAAGGAAACCGAGCAGCTCGACTACGACATGATTCGGGACTTGGCGAAACAATATCGTCCTAAATTATTGATTTGCGGTTATTCTGCCTATCCCCGGATTATTGACTTTGCTAAATTCCGCGAAATCGCCGATGAAGTCGGTGCTTTCCTGATGGCAGACATCGCCCACATCGCTGGACTAGTCGCCACAGGACATCATCCCAACCCCTTACCGTACTGTGATGTCGTGACTACTACTACTCACAAAACCCTCAGAGGGCCACGTGGTGGTTTGATTATGACTCGCGATGCCGAACTGGGCAAAAAGCTCGATAAGTCGGTCTTCCCTGGCAGTCAAGGTGGCCCCCTCGAACACGTGATTGCTGGTAAAGCTGTCGCCTTCGGCGAAGCGCTCCAGCCCGCCTTTAAGACCTATTGCGGCAACGTTATTGCCAATGCCCAAGCCTTATCGGGTCAGCTCCAACAACGGGGCTTCAAAATCGTTTCTGGTGGGACTGACAACCACCTGATGTTAGTCGATCTGCGATCCATCGGGATGACTGGCAAACAGGCAGATTTATTAGTCAGCGATGTCAATATTACTGCTAATAAAAACACCGTACCATTCGATCCAGAATCTCCCTTCGTCACTAGTGGCTTGCGATTGGGTTCGCCAGCGATGACTACTCGCGGCATGGGTACGACTGAGTTTGTCGAAATTGCCAATATCATCGCCGATCGATTACTTAATCCCGAAGATGATAAAGTAGCCCAAAATTGTATCCGTCGGATTGCGACTTTGTGTGAAAGCTTCCCACTCTACCCCAATCTGAGCGTTCCCGTTCCTGCTCTGGTTTAGATCGATCGTTGATAATTGGAGTGCATCAGATCGCAGATCTTGCACTCCTGTCTACCCACTCACTCAGTAGCTATTCTCTCAAAGCCGGGAAACAGATCGATATCTCTAACCCCAAGCCTAAAACCCAAAGCCTAACCCGCATAGCCACCTTTGCGAATCAGATCGTCAGGGCGGAGATTGGAGACAAAGCTGCGGAAAGCTTGACGTTCTTGCTCGTCAGCATCGCGATCTACCGGAATCGAAGCATCGGCAATGACTTCTTCGATGACCCAAATTGGGGCTTTGGTGCGGATGGCGATCGCAATTGCATCGCTAGGACGAGCATCGATTTCCCTGATCTGACCGTTGTCATTAATCGCGATCGATGCGTAGAAAGTATTATCTTGCAGCGAATTAATCGCGATCCGCTCGACCTTCAGATCGCAGCTATTAAAGATGTTAACCATCAGATCGTGAGTAAAAGGTCTTGGGGGCGTCTGCTTCTCCAAAGCACTAACAATTGCTTTAGCCTGTTCTTGGGAGATATAAATTGGTAGAGCGCGACGATCTGAAGCATCTTTAAGTAAAACGATCGGACTCCGAGATACAGCGTCCAAGGCAATCCCCGCTACTTTCATTTCGATCATGATGGTTTCCTACAGATAGTTGTTGATGTGGGTGGTTTAAGACGCGAGCGGTTGAAATGTTAACATATCGCGTCTGATGTGACACTTGCTACTTTCATTGCGCTGGGGATGAATGCGAGATCGATCTACCGACTTAAGTGGCTGCGGACGTTAGAGTTTAAAATAAAAACCAACGTAGATTAGTTTAACAAGCTTGAGCTTTGCCGCCACCGTGCTGGTATGTATCAAGGATGACCTACAAAATACTCGATCGCGAATAGTACTTTGACTGAAAATAGATGTTTACAGGACTAGTTCAATCGCTGGGAAATTTACGCCTTTTGACCGAGGACAGGCTGGAAGTTACATGTGAATTTTCAGATGCGAAGCTTATTCTAACCGATTTGACTATTGGTGATAGTGTAGCCGTAGATGGGGCATGTTTAACAGTCGAAGAAATATTACCACAGGGATTTATTGTGACTGTCTCACCGGAGACTATAGATCGTACAACGATCGGGCAAAGAGATCGCACTTCGACTTATGCAAATTTAGAGACATCTTTACGAGTTGGGGGCAAAATTGGCGGTCATTTTGTCACGGGGCATATCGACGGAATCGGAAGACTAGTCTCAAGTCGGGCTACTGCCACTTCCTGGGAAATGCGTTTTGCTGCCCCGGAGGCAATGACCGAGCAATGGTCGCATTATGTAAGTCGTTATTTAGTCTCTAAAGGAAGTATTGCTGTCAATGGAGTGAGTTTGACGATCGCCGATTGTGCGCCTGATGGTGAGTGGTTTACTGTGGCAGTAATTCCGCACACATACTCACAAACAAATCTCGCTCAGCTTCAACCAAATGAGTGGGTAAATTTGGAAGCAGATATTTTAGGCAAGTATGTTGAAAAATTGATGGGATCTTCAAATTCTCCTTCCAAACAGCGCGAAATCATCACACCTGATTTTTTAGCGGCAAATGGATATCGATAGGGAGTTGGGAGTTGGGAGTTGGGAGTTGGGAGAGTGGGGGACTGGGGGACTGGGGGATGATAGAAATTAACCCATTACCCACTACCCATTACCCATTACCCATTACCCATTACCCATTACCCATTACCCATTACCTCTTACCCATTACCCATTACCTCTTACCTCTTACCTTTTACCTCTTACCTCCCGTCAAGCTGACGGATATTAGCCTAAGTAGAGTTCGGTTTTACACCTGCGATCGAGCCTGCCCGATCCGTTAGTCTTTGGGTGTGAGTTATAGCGATCGGGTATATTGTGGTCAGAAAGTGGTTGCTCCCAACATTGAGCGAAGTATTGGCAAAAGCAGAACCGACAGGGATCGATCTGCTCGTACCGGAATTTAATCCTCCAGATCCGCATCCAGCGACAGATCGCCAAGAATTGCTACTCAAGGCACACAGCCAGTGGCAAAGTGCGATCGCGTCTGTGGAAACTTTGCTGTTAAAATCTCTGCCTAGCCCGATTGGAGTGCAGGATCTCAGCGAAGAGACAGTCATTGAAGGCTTGTTAATTACCGCACCACTGCCGATCTTTAGCCACCCCGCGATTGTCTCGCAACTTCACACGATTACCTTCACCACTCCCCACGCCAACCGCCAACTCCTACCTTGTAAAGCTACCGGGCGCGAGCCGGATTTTCAGGAGTATCATCATTTTCCGATCGAATTACTCCCGACAGATCCCCTCGCAGAAGAACGTTTTTGCCTAGTCCTTACCAGTCAATTTAGTTTAGTCGTCGTCTTGGGTGAAGAGGATGGTGAGCCGCGCTGTCAATTTTCCTTCGATCCTGACGATCTCGATCTGGCATGGAAATCCCTGCGGGGACGGATGATGCTCACTGCGCCCCAACACCTATCGTATGTAGACGAGCTAGCCGCTCGATTTAGCCCGATCGAGCCTGATTATCGGTGGGTGATGGCATTCAGTCAATACCTGCTCGAACACCAGCCTACTGCCCATATAGCCCCCGTAGCGCAGCAAGTTGAGGTACCCACCAAACTCGCAGCCGATGTGGAACTGATCCAAGCACTCACCCACGAAATTCGCACCCCGCTGACTACCATCCGCACGATGACGCGACTACTATTGCGTCAGCCAGAATTATCGCCCCGCGTCCTCAAACGCCTGGGTGCGATCGATCGCGAGTGTACCGAACAGATCGATCGGATGGAACTGATTTTTAGTGGCGTGGAATTAGCCACCACCGCCCCATCCCAAGCGGTAGATCTGACAACCATGTCGATTGGCGAACTATTGGAGCATAGCCTTCCCCAGTGGAAACAACAAGCCGAACGCCGCAATCTCAATCTCGCCGTAGCAATTCCCCATAAACTTCCCGCCGTCGTCAGCAATCCCACCATTCTCGATCGTGTCTTGACGGGTTTAGTCGAAAACTTTACCCGCAATCTTCCCTCTGGGAGCCGTATCCAAGTCGAAGTTACTCCTGTCGGCGACAGACTAAAACTTCAACTCCAATCCCAACCAGAATCCGATGAAAGTCCGCACACCGCCCCAACAGTACGACACGCGATCGGTCAACTCTTGACTTTTCAACCAGAAACAGGCAATCTGAGTCTGAATATGAATGTGACAAAAAATCTCTTTCAACTCCTCGGTGGTAAACTGATCGTGCGCCAGCATCTCCAACAAGGGGAAGTATTGACAATCTTTTTGCCGCTATCGACAATTGCACAGAGTTAGGGATTAGGCTTTGGGCTTTAGGCTTTAGGTTTTGGGCTTTAGGGTGCAATCGGGTTGATACATCGATCGACTATTATTCGTCGATCGGTATCCGATCTCTAATACCTAATTCCTAATCTATGAAGCCTACTCCCTACTCCCTAAAGCCTAATACCTAATCCCTAAAGCCTAATTTATGTGGTTTGTCAAAATTGAAACTGGAATAGTTCCCAAGCCGGAATTCGATCGATATATCCCCGCACACAAGGCTTATGTACAAGGTTTGATCGATCGCGGACACCAGGCAAAGACGGGATACTGGGGCGAACATGGGGGTGGCATGATGTTATTTCAAGCTGATTCACTAGCTGAAGCCGAACGAATTGTCGCCGCAGATCCATTGGTAAAAAATCATTGTGTCACTTACCAATTACACGAATGGCGCATCGTTATGGGCGATTAACTAATTGATAATTAATAATCATCAATTGATTTTCGTCCTACTTCTGAAAGAGTATAGAGAGGACGATGTTTGACTTCTTCGTAGATGCGCCCAATGTACTCGCCCAGAATTCCGATACTAATTAATTGCACTGCACCAAGAAAGAAAATCGCGATCGCGATCGTCGCAAAACCAGTCAGTGTAGAATTGGTAAATACTCGCCAATAGAGGACGAGAATCGCCATGACGATCGCCAAAACTGCTGAAAATAATCCCAAATAAGTAGACAATCGCAATGGCACACTCGAAAAAGAGACTAAGCCATTAATTGCCAATCCCAAACTTTTGGCAAACGTATATTTTACTTCGCCAGCAAACCGCGAATCGCGATCGAATTCCAGGGCAATTTGTTTAAAACCCACCCACGCTCTCAACCCCCGCAGATAGCGATTGCGTTCGGGCATTTGGTTGAGCAAATCTACCACTTGACGATCCATCAAGCAAAAATCGCCTGTGTCGGTAGGTATTTCCACATCAGCGAGATGTTTGAGGACGCGATAAAAAGCAAAGGCACACAGCCGCTTAAACCAGCCTTCTCGCACTCTTTTGGTACGTTGAGCATAGACAACTTGATACCCTTGTTGCCATAGTGCTAGCAAATCGGGAATTAATTCTGGCGGATCTTGGAGATCGCCATCTAAAACAATAATCGCCTTGCCCCGGACATAATTCAAGCCAGCCGTCACCGCAATTTGATGGCCGAAATTGCGTGCCAGACTCAGATATACTACTCGACTGTCGCGCTCGTGCAATGCCCTCAATAATTCTAATGTCCGATCCTGGCTACCATCGTTCACCAAGATCAATTCTGAAGTATCATCTAACCCATCCATCACTGCACTCACCCGCTGATACAAAGCCGGAATCGTACTCTCTTCGTTATAAATCGGAATCACTAGAGAATATTTAGGCATTTATCGATCCAGGCATGGTTGCAGCCATTGTGCAGGAAAGTAACTCCTCACAAGTTAGCTAATTACTGCGATACAATCAATTTCGACTAGGACATCTTTTGGCAACCTGGCAACTTCCACACACGCACGCGCTGGCGCAGTGGCTTCATCGAAGTAGCGCGCGTATACTTCATTCATTGTAGCGAAATCATTCATGTTTTTGAGAAACACGCCTGTCTTGACTACATCTTCAAAATTTGCACCAGCTTCTTTGAGAATAGCTGCGAGATTTGCCATCGCTTGCTCGGTTTGTTTGGCAACGTCGCCATCGTAAACTAATTGATTGGTTGCTGGATCGATCGCGATTTGTCCCGATACAAATAACATTTTACCAGTTGCGACGATCGCTTGATTGTATGGGCCTACTGGTGCGGGAGCGAGATCGGTTTGAATTATTTTTTTAGTCATAGGGATGTTCGGAAGTAAACCGTTATTACTTTACCGCGAACTCGCATTATTTACGACAGTGGTGCATCTACTCGATCTCCGTGAGACTTAGGGAACAGAGACGACTAAAAATGTCACATCTGACTGCGACTTGTTGTGGAATTGGTGAGCTACACCAGGGGCAATCTCGATGCCTTGCTGTGCCTGTAAGACTCGGATCTCACCATCAACTTCGATCTCAGCCTCACCTGTCAAGATATAAAAAAATTGGCGTGAATGAATGTGAAAATGCCGCTGTTCGCTTTCTCCTGGCGGCACCCGTTCGATAATAACGCTCATGTCATCATGTTTGACAAGATGCCAGCCATCACAACTCGTACCCCATAAATAGTGCTCGGCATTGGATCGATCTACAATTTCCGTCATAGTTTGAATATAGTTACGATCGATTTTACTCATAACGTTAACCGCTCGTTAATATCTCAAGCCACCATCAGGATCTGGAGGTGACGGATCGGGATCTACTTCGGCGACTTTGCGCGCAGGTTCGACAAATTCACCATATCTAATCGGTAACTGAATTACATTATTTGTTTCTGGTTTCTTCTCTTCATCCATGTCACCGCGTCGTCGTGCGGAAACTCGTTCTTCGCTCGTACCTTCACTAATTACTTCATATAAGACGGCTTGCTTATCGGCTTTGCCTTTGCGTAAGATTCGCCCCAGTCTTTGAATATATTCTCGCGGCGAAGCAGTACCAGATAAAATCACCGCGATACTCGCCGCAGGCACATCGACACCTTCATTTAAGACTTGCGATGCCACTAGCACATTATAAGTACCCTCGCGAAAGTGGGTCAAAATTTGATGGCGTTCTTTGACTGGGGTATGGTGAGTAATTGCGGGGATTAATAGAGATTGAGCGATCCGATAAACGGTGGCATTATCGCTCGTAAAAATTAGCGTAGCTTCGGGATAATGTCGCTCTAAAATCTCGGCTAAGATGCGTAATTTGCCATTAGTTGATAACGTGATTTCTTTAGCTTCCCGATGCGCTAACATCGCCCTTCTACCTTCAGTCGATCGACAACTTGCTCGAATAAACTTTTGCCAACCGTCGATACTACCGAACGAGATTTTTTGAGAGCGCAAAAAACGATCTCGTTCGGCAATTAGTTCGTGATAACGACTGAGTTCTTCAGGACTTAATTTAACCTTG
>NZ_JANLWO010000658.1:0-7374 GCF_031364565.1 Chamaesiphon sp. OTE_20_metabat_361 | reverse complement strand
GAAGATCCGGCGACAGGTAGTGCCAATGGCTGTCTGGCGGCGTATCTAGCCAAACATCAATATTTTGGCAGTCCCAAAATTGACATCACTGTCGAGCAAGGTGTGGAGCTAGGCAGAGCATCACTCCTGTACTTACGAGCGCAGTATACACTAGCGCACTGCCCCGTCAGTATCGGCGGTCGAGTAATCAAAATCGCCCAAGGTGAATTTATTTTGTAAAAATTCAAAATTTTAAGCTGTAAAATCACCTAAACCCTTGTGGTGGGCATTGCCCACCCTACAGTTTGATTCCCTATCCCCTATCCCCTATCCCCTATCCCCTAACTCCCCCCTTTCCGAAATCTGAGAATTACGTTAAATTTAATTAAGATATGTTCTCAGAAATTTTTAAAGCGTAATTTTTAGACAACCTGAAATTTAAGAACTGTTAACCGAATCGCTGTCACCTCCTATCTAAAGGCACACAATTTTATGAAGTTTTCGTGGAAATTAGCAGTACTGTGGACGATTCCCGTCCTTGTAGTTGGCTTCTTCGTTTGGCAAGGGGCATTTACACCCGTCACTGCTGAAGTTGGTAAAAACACAGCAAGTACGCGGATGACTTACGGCAGGTTCCTAGAGTATCTCGATGCCAACCGAGTCAAAGCTGTTGACCTCTATGATGGTGGTAGAACTGCGATCGTTGAAGCAGTCGATCCAGACTTAGAAAACCGGATGCAGCGTCTGCGGGTCGATTTACCATCCAATTCACCAGAATTGATTGCCAAGCTTCGCGACTCCAATATTTCCTTTGACAGTCATCCTATTCGTAACGATGGCGCTGTCTGGGGCTTCTTGGGCAACTTAGTCTTCCCCGCCTTGTTGATTGGTGGTTTATTCTTACTGTTCCGCCGTTCTAACAATATGCCCGGTGGCCCCGGTCAGGCGATGAACTTTGGTAAATCCAAAGCTAAATTCCAAATGGATGCCAAAACTGGTGTCATGTTCGATGACGTAGCGGGTATTGCTGAAGCTAAAGAAGAATTACAAGAAGTTGTGACCTTCCTCAAACAGCCCGAACGCTTTACCGCTGTCGGTGCCAAAATTCCTAAAGGTGTCCTGTTAGTCGGCCCTCCTGGTACTGGTAAAACCTTACTTGCTAAAGCAATTGCGGGTGAGGCTGGCGTTCCCTTCTTCAGTATCTCTGGTTCGGAATTTGTGGAAATGTTTGTCGGTGTGGGTGCATCCCGCGTCCGCGACTTATTCAAAAAAGCCAAAGAAAACGCTCCTTGTATCATCTTCATCGATGAAATCGATGCCGTCGGTCGTCAACGTGGTGCAGGTATCGGTGGTGGTAACGACGAACGCGAACAGACCCTCAACCAGATGCTCACAGAGATGGATGGTTTTGAAGGTAATACCGGAATCATCATTATCGCTGCTACCAACCGTCCTGACGTACTAGACTCGGCGCTGCTGCGTCCCGGTCGCTTCGATCGTCAAGTCCAGGTAGATCCACCCGATGTCGCTGGTCGGATTGAAATCCTCGGCGTTCACGCTCGGAATAAAAAATTAGGTGAAGGTGTTTCGCTAGATGCGATCGCGCGTCGGACTCCTGGTTTCAGTGGTGCTGACTTAGCCAACTTGCTCAACGAAGCCGCCATTCTCACCGCTCGTCGTCGCAAAGATGCGATTACCAATCTCGAAATCGATGATGCTGTAGACCGCGTTGTCGCTGGGATGGAAGGTACGCCATTAGTAGATGGTAAGAGCAAACGCTTGATTGCTTACCATGAAGTCGGACACGCGATCGTCGCAACACTCATCCCCGCTCACGATCCACTCCAAAAAGTAACTCTGATCCCTCGCGGTCAAGCTGCTGGTTTGACTTGGTTTACACCTTCTGAAGACCAATCCCTGATCTCGCGCACCCAACTGCGGGCGCGGATCTGTGGTGCCCTGGGCGGACGTGCTGCTGAAGAAATCATCTTCGGTGACTCGGAAGTTACTACTGGTGCTGGCGGCGACTTGCAACAAGTCACCTCGATGGCTCGCCAAATGGTGACGCGCTTCGGGATGTCCAAACTCGGCCCGCTCTCCCTCGAAAGCCAATCTGGTGAAGTATTCCTCGGTGGTAACTGGGGTGCGCGCTCTGAGTACTCTGATGAAGTAGCAGCTCAAATCGACCAACAAGTTCGCGAAATCGTTGCTGGTTGCCATCAAGAAACACTCCAAATCATGCGTGAAAATCGCACGGTTGTCGATCGCTTAGTCGATATTTTAATCGAGAAAGAAACGATTGATGGTGATGAGTTCCGTCAAATCGTTGCTGAATACACCGTTGTACCTGAGAAGCCTCAGTTTGCGCCGATGCTGTAGAAGTGCTTTGACATTCTAATCATCTAGAAAAACCCTGCTAGTACTCAACTAGCAGGGTTTTTTTAGCAAAATCCTCTCCTTGGCGTTGCCCTGATCTTGTCGAAGGGCAACGCCAAGGAGGGGATTTACATAGTAGGGGCTGATGGGGAAAGTGGCTCGATGACAGTTGTGTAATAACTACCGAAGTTCTTAACTGTTTCGGCGTAGGCATCTAAATCGGCAAGAGCAGATTTTAATGCAGGACAATTATGCACATCAGTTTCGATATCGATGAAAAATAAATAGTCACCGAGGGAACGTTTGCTCGGACGCGACTCGATCCGACTTAAATTTAAACTCCGATCGGCAAAAAAGCCTAATGCCCTCATCAAGCCACCCGGCGCATTCGATCGCAGACTAAATGCTACCGAGGTACAGTTGCCTACTAATGATGGTTGTAAACTAATCGCCCAGAATTTAGTTTGATTATCTGGTCGATCGTTAATTGGCTGGCGCAAGACTGGGAGGTTGTACAAATCTGCCGCTCGCACGGAAGAAATTGCAGCGGTGCGAGGATTGGCGGCTAACGTGTCCAGGGCGGCGGTGGTAGAGCTGCCAGCAATCCGCGCAGCTTGCGGCAGATGTGCTTGTAACCACTGCTGGCACTGGCTCAGCGCTTGCGGATGCGAGTAGACTGTCTCGATCGCACTCAGATTAGTCGCCACCGAAATCAAGGCATGATGGATCGGTAAGACGATCGCTTGTTGGATCTGGAGGGGCGCGGCGATCTGCCAGATTGTATCGGCAGTCATCGTTACGCCACCCTCGATCGAGTTCTCCACTGGCACGATCGCCAGAGTTACTGCGCCACTAGCTACTGCGGCGATCGTCTCAGCGATGCTGGGATAAGGTTGTAAGTCAACTTCAGTACCGATTAGCTCTGCCTGAGCGTAGGCTATTGCGGCGGTTTCTGTATAAGTACCGACAGGCCCCAAGTGAGCGATCTTTACAGTCATAAACAGTTGACATTTATCAGCATTATTTTAGTATTAATTCGCCAAAATACCGATTTTATTAATCTTACCTAGAATCTCGTTGGCGCAGCCTCTCCCCAGGAAAATCGCCAATGCGATAAGATTTGAAGTAGATACATATTACCGCGACTATCCATCGATCGCTTAAATCTTTTTTCGCTACAGTTTCCGAGATTTGCTCTCAACTCCATCTCCCCCGATCTTCATACTTTAAGAATTCCGAATTCTCAACGGCGATCTGATTCGCTAATTCTTCTTTGTTACATATATGCAAATTGTTAAATTTACAGCAACGCGATCGGTGGAGATTGCCGTACCTAAGCATTCTATCCCGATTCAACACTATCTCCGCCAGCCGCACCGTTTGGTGCGATCTCTAGTCGATCCAAATCGGATTCGCCAAGTCAGCGACGATGAGTTTTGCCTGACGATGCGGACGTTAAGTTTTTTTGGATTCGAGCTTCAGCCCACGGTGTTTTTACGAGTGTGGACGGCAGCAGATAGTACCGTGCGGATTGTTTCTACTAAGTGTGAAATTCGGGGCATCGAATATATCGATCGCCGCTTTAGTTTGAGTTTAATCGGTCAATTGTCGCCCCATCAGTACCAAGAGCAGACCTATCTCGATGGTTGTGCCGATCTCGAAGTCCAAGTCGAACTTCCCCCGGCACTAAGCTTTATGCCCAGATCGATCGTGGAGTCGGCGGGAAATAGCTTGCTCAAGAGCATCCTCAATACATTCAAACAACGCTTGATGCACCAGTTATTAGCTGATTATGTGCTGTGGGCAAGAGATCTCGCGACTGCTCCCGTGCCGGATTTGCTCATTAGCAAGCCAATGGGTGAAGTCTAAGTTGGGTGGATCGATCCATTCCGAGCTTGACAAGGGCGAAAAGAGCGGCGGTGTTCTGGCGTAATTCCGTAGCGCTCGATCGCCAGTAAGTGTGCGGCGGTGCCATAACCTTTATTTTGGCTCAGGTGATATTGGGGATAAATAGCGGCTGAGTCTGTCATGAGCCGATCGCGCCAAACTTTTGCCAAGATACTAGCAGCGGCGATCGCGACAGACTTATCCTCGCCTTTAACTAATGTTTGCTGGGAAAAATCTAGCTGGGGAATTAATTGGTTGCCATCTACCAAACATAATTCTGGGTGTACTGCTAGCCCCATCACCGCTCGCCGCATGGCGAGTAACGTTGCCTGAAGAATATTTAACTCATCGATTTCGTTTACACTCGCAATCCCGATCTGAGACGCGATCGCGACTTGTTGAATGAGCGGCACCAATCGTTCGCGACGTTGAGCTGAGAGTTTTTTACTATCTTTGACGCCCCAATTTTCACACTCGATCGGCAATGTCGGCGGTAAGATGACCGCAGCCGCTACAACTACCCCAAATAATGCCCCCCGACCGACTTCATCGACGCCAGCAATGAGTCGTGGTGGGGGGTTGTTTGTGGGGTTCATGGGATCGGGACTGGGGGATTGGGGGACTGTGTGACCACCCAAAATATGTAGGTTGGGTAGAGCAAGGCGAAACCCAACATCCACCCAATCGTTGGCGTTGGCGTAGCCTGCCGTAGGCACAGCCTACCGGGGGTAATCGGTGAGTGTGTTGGGTTTCATTCTTCAACCCAACCTACGGGTGGATTGGTACTACGGGTGGATTGGTACGACCGAGAGTGGCTTAGCGATCGAATATAATTTCGATCGCTAAGGAATCTAATCTACTACTGCTGAAGATCGGCGTTTGCGTCGCCGATTTTCGGGTAACTCTTCGACTGGTTCTTCTAGCGGTAGTGAAACTTCGATTTGAGCTGCTGGTGGCTCGGGCACTATGGCAACTGCCACAGGCTCTGAGGCGATCGATTCAGCCGCAGGTGAATCAAATACCACTGGCGCGAGCGAGTCTAGATCGGCAGCAGATGGCTCGAATATCGCTGGTGGCTCAGTTAGTTCTGGCTCAGAAATTGGGGCAATTTCTACAGGTGTCACAACTACCCGCTCGTCGATCGGTTCGGGGGGTAAACTACCGACTGGGACGATATTGACGATCGCCGTTTTGGGATTAGTTAACTCTCGTCCCAACTTGATTAGGGGAGAAATACCCATCCAAGCATAAGTTTCCTTCTCCAGATCCGACATTTCGATCGAGATTATTTCGGGTGGTTCGATCGTCGGACGGGTAGGTTTGACCCGTTGTGGTTTACCCGGACGTTCGCGCTCTGTCTCGGTCGAGTCGCTGGTTTCATCATTGGCATCATCGAAATCGACTTCTGGCACGAACGCTTCTAGTTCTGGCGGCGCAAACTTACTACTAACGAGCGTAGCCCGAGTGGTAATTTCTTCGACTGGTGGCGAGCTAGTGCGATTGTTGAGACTGCGGACGGGATTGCCATTTGGCAGCGGCAGGCGTGGGCTATCGCCGTTAGATGGCGTGGGTCGCGGCACATTGCGGACTACTTCTTCGCGGTCGGTTCTCCCAATGCGGCGGCGACGCTTTTTTCCAGCTCCGTTCTGCTGTTGGTAGCTGGGATGATTGACTAGATTGAAATCATCTTCACCTTCGGTACCTTCTGGCTCGAAGCTATCCCAGCCTTCGGGAACTGGCGGACGGAGATCGGGTAGAGTCCGATTGTTGCGGCGTGGCTCTCTACTCGTGCCGCGTTCGGCTCCTGAGCTGCGATCGCTATTACCGCGACCGCGATGTTCGCGTTGCGGGGAGCTAGAAACTAGAGAAATCGGCACGGCTTCGCCATCGGCACCGTAGACAGTTTCTCCTGGTACGTGAGCCAAATGTCCCAAGCCGCCGCAGGTGGCACAAGTTTCGCCAAATAGTTCGTAGATATTTTGACCTTGGCGTTTGCGGGTGAGTTCGACTAAACCCAATTCGGAAAGTTGCGCGATTTGAGGTCTGGCTTTATCGACGCGGAGCTGTTTGTTGAAGTGTTCGAGGACTTGGAGTTGGTCTTTGCGGTAATCCATATCGATAAAGTCGATGATGATTACCCCGGCAATATTTCGCAGTCGCAGTTGACGGGCGATCTCGGTAGCGGCTTCGCAGTTCGTCCAGAGTACGGTTTCGCGAGAGGTGTTCGATCGGGTAAATGAGCCGGAGTTGACATCGACGACAGTTAGTGCTTCAGTCGGTTCGATGATGATATATCCGCCTGAAGGCAAATCTACTCTAGGCTTTAATGATTCTCTAATTGCCGCATTCACGCGGAAATATTCCAGAATTGGTTGGCGTTCGCGATGCTGGTCTACGACTACGCCGGGAGGTAACTGACCGTCATTCCAGCCGAGGAGTGTTTGCTTAACTCGCTTGAGTCCTTGCTGGGAGTCTACGACGATCCGGTTGACATCTGCCGAATACATATCTCTGAGGACTCTTTGAATGAAGTCATCATCCCGATTGAGTAAAGCTGGTGCGCGGGTAGAATTAGCGTCTTGCTGAACGACTTCCCACTGCTTTTGGAGTTGTTCGAGATCTTCTAAAATTGCCTCTTCTGTAGTGTCTTCGGCTTCAGTCCGGACGAGTAGACCCATTCCGGCGGGTTTGGCAAGGACAGCTAGTGCCCTGAGCCGATTGCGTTCGCCCTCGGAGCGGATGCGGCGGGAGAGATTGACACCTTTACCAAACGGAATCAAGACCACATAGCGACCGGGTAAACTGACATTACCAGTTAGTCTAGGGCCTTTATTTCCGGTCGGTTCCTTCATGATCTGCACCAGCACTTTTTGCTGGGGTGCGAGCAGTTCGGTAATCGAGCCAGCACTCCGTCTGAGCCGGAGCGGGCCTAAATCTGTAACATGAATAAATCCGTTGCGGGAAGGGTCGCCGATGTTGATAAAAGCCGCATCGATCCCTTGTAATACATTTTCGACAATGCCAAGATAGATATCACTGACCTGATGTTGTCCGGTCGCTACCACCAATTCTTGAATTTGGTCTTCTCCAAATACGGCACCAATGCGGTGTTGCTCCGCAATAATTATTTGC
>NZ_JANLWO010000604.1:0-3980 GCF_031364565.1 Chamaesiphon sp. OTE_20_metabat_361 | reverse complement strand
CCCTAGCGGCGTATTCACTCCGCTTGTACCGATAATCTCTTTTCTCTTGGTTGGGGCTGACAACTTCGACTACTAATAAGGGTGGGGGCATGTCCATTAGTACGATCGATCGACTCGCACCTTCCATTTCTGTGGCTAATTCTTCAGACAATACTAGTAAATCTGGTACGCGTACCGAGATCCTCAATCCACTTACAATCACCTCTGTCTTTACTCTGAGTCGATAGGAGGGAATACCAACTTGGAAAAAATATGCCAACAGAAACATGGCAATCGGGATCGATCGCAATTACATCCGCTCTAGTACTGGAATACCGAGTAAATCTAATCCTAATTTCAACGTTTTAGCTGTCAAATTACACAGAATCAATCGCGAAGTCCGCACTGGTTCTTCTGACGATAAGACGGGACAGTTCTCAAAAAACTGATTGAATTTTTGACTGAGTTCAAACAAGTATTGACACAACCGATTTGGTAATAGATCTCGCTCGACTTCATTGACGATCGAACCTAATTGTAAAAGGTGTTTGGCAAGTGTTAGTTCGAGTTCTTCATTGAGAATAATCTGGGCATTAGCCCCGAGACGATCGAAATCGATCCCACCTTTGCGACTGATGCCTTGTACCCGGACATAGGCATACATCATATAAGGTGCGGTATTCCCTTGCAGTGCCAGCATTTTGTCAAAACTAAAGGCATAATTACTAGTGCGGTTTTGGCTCAAGTCGGCATATTTAACGGAACTTAGTCCGATGACTTGCGAACTATTGGCGATAAATTCTTCAGTTTCTTGGCGTTCTTCGGCTACTAGTCGCGATTTGAGGTCGTTACTAAATCGTTCGATCGCTTCATCGAGTAAATCTTTTAATTTAATGGCTTCACCCGATCGCGTCTTAATTTTCTTACCATCTTCACCTAATACTAAGCCGAAGGGAACGTGAATAATTTCGACATTTTCGGGTATCCAATTTGCTAATTTGGCGACTTGGAATACTTGGGCGAAATGATCTCCTTGTCCGGCATCTGTGATATAAATAATCCGATCGGCTTTATCGGTTTGAATCCGGTATCTAATGGCGGCTAAATCGGTAGTAGCGTAGTTATAACCACCGTCGGTTTTTTGGACGATTAGCGGTAAAGGATCGCCGTCGCGATTGGTATATCCTTCGAGGAAAACGCATTGTGCGCCGTCGCTTTCGACTAGTAATCCCGTCGTGCGTAAGTCATCAACTACTGCGGCTAAATAGGGATTGTAGAATGATTCGCCGCGTTCGGTAAGTTGGACATTCAATCTGTCATAAATCACCTGAAATTCGCGCCGCGATTGGTCGCATAATAGTTTCCAGGCTTTAATCGTATCGGGATCTCGGGCTTGTAATTTGACTACTTCTTGTCTGGCGGCGGCTTGGAATTCGGGATCTTCGTCGAAGCGTTGTTTGGCTTTTTTGTATAAGACCACCAAATCGCCTAAATCGAGCGCGTCAGCCGTCGTCAAGGCTTGGGGATAAGCTTCCCGGAGGTAGAGGATCAACATCCCAAATTGGGTACCCCAATCGCCGACGTGATTGAGTCTGAGGACATCATGACCGCGAAATTCTAATACCCGCGCGATACAGTCTCCCAGAATAGTCGATCGCAAGTGACCGACGTGCATTTCTTTGGCGATATTCGGACTAGAAAAGTCCACGATGACACGTTGGGGTGTAGCGGCGACAGGGACTCCCAAGCGGCTGTCTGCTTGGATGGCTTGAAGCTGAGTGGCGAGATAGCTGGGTTTGACAGTAAAATTAATAAAGCCAGGGCCAGCAATTTGGGGAGCTTCACAGATTTCGGATACTTCTAAATTATCGACGATCGATTGGGCGATATTGCGTGGTGGTTGCCCCAATTTTTTGCTCAGTCCCATCGCCATATTTGCCTGATAATCCCCAAATTTGGGATTGCTCGATAATACCAGCAGGGGATCTGTACCAGCATAATCGTCTCCTAATGCGGCAACGATCGCGCGATCGAGTTGAGTAGTCAGGTAGGCGATGGTGGAGTTCATTACAGGGACGGGATGAATTAATAGCTACTATTTATTATCCATTATCTACTGTCCACTCCAACGACTGTCACACACAGCCAAATTTCTTGACCCACTTATAGGTACAATCGCTACAGACAGAGAGAGAAGCTTTCTGTTGGAGTAATTCCCGATCCGAACGCTATCGATCCCCGTCTCCTCGTCTCCCCCTATTCCCTATTTCCTAGTCTATGCTACCTGCAAAAACACCAACAGAGGCGAGTGGATTTAAAGCTCTACTCAAAAACCGTCCATTTTTATTTTTGTGGAGTGGGCAAGTACTTTCTCAGATTGCCGATAAAGTAATGCTAGTAATGTCGATTTCGTTACTGGACACCTATAATATCCCCAATAAGTATGCCGCTGATTCTAGTGCGTATTTGATGATTGCTTCGACGGTTCCTGCAATTTTGTTTGGTGCAGCGGCGGGAATATTTATCGAGCATTATCCTAAAAAAAAGATTATGGTAATTGCGGATGTAATTAGGGGTTCCCTCATCTTACTGTTAGCAATTTTACCAAAAGAATTTGTAGTTTTATTATTAATTACTTTTGCAATTTCGACAGTAACCCAAGCATTTGCCCCGGCAGAACAGTCCGCGATTCCCCTGGTAGTGAAGCCCGAAAATTTGTTGACAGCCAATGCCTTGTTTACCAGCAGCACTATGGGTTCGATTATTGTCGGATTTGGGATCGGCGAGCCAATTTTGACGGCGGTAACTAATATCAGCCAAAACGGTTCGCGCGAAGTGTTGGTTGCTGTGCTCTACTTCTTCGCCGCTGGATTGGGACAATTGGTAAAAGTACAAGAAAGGATCGATCCGAATCATCACACTCGCCGAGTCAATCCTTGGTATGAGTTGAAGGTTGGATTTGATTATCTGCGTAGTAATAAATTGTTGTTGAATGCGATGTTGCAATTAGCCGTCTTATTTTCGACGATTGCGGCGTTACCGATATTGTCAATTAAACTGACGGCTGAAGTCGGTCTTAAGACCGATCAATTCGGATTTTTAGTAGCTGCGCTAGGCATTGGATTAGTCTTTGGTGCTGGAGTTTTGGGACATTTTGGCAATCGTCTGCAACAAAAGTCTTTACCCCTGATTGGATTTATTGGCATGGGAATCGTGCTGGCAATATTTACATTTGTGAACAATTTGGCGATCGGGTTATGCTGTGCCGGGATCTTGGGGTTGGGGGCTTCATTAATTGCCGTACCGATGCAGACATTAATTCAAGAAAGAACGCCAGAATCAATGCGAGGCAAGGTGTTTGGCTTTCAGAATAATGCGGTAAATATTGCGGTCGCCGTGCCGTTAATTATTGTGGCTCCTTTAACCAATCAGTTTGGGCTGCGATCGGTATTATGGGGGATGAGCGCGATCGTGGCAGTTGCGGGAATCTTGGCGTGGAGCAGCACTCGGCATGTATTAGAGGAAGTCACCCAAGATGAGAGTTAGGCTCGATCGAGATCGAGCCTCGATTGTTACGGCGATAATTCGTAGTATAAAATTAATCACGTGTGTAGTGATAGTCATCGAGTTCACCGTAAAATGGCTGATGGCGGTGTGACTCAAGTAGGGTTAGATTAGTGACACGAGGTTGGTTCCGCCACTTAAGCGAGCAACCAACGTTCAAAAATGTTTTTTTAGTGTCTGTTGCGCTCATTTGCATCTGATTACGAAGGGAAATCGGGGTTTTAAATTTAAGAGGCGATCGTTAGTCAGCTAGCGATCGCCTTTTTGTTTAGGAGATGGGAGATGGGAGATGGGAGATGGGAGATGATGAAACAATGATCCTATATACCCTATCAGGATTGAAATGTACTCGATTATCTCTTGATTTCACTCCAATAAATCAAGCCGTCTGGATTAGCAATTTCGAAAGGGTATTATCCGATTTCAGTAAGCATCCA
>NZ_JANLWO010000594.1:0-9573 GCF_031364565.1 Chamaesiphon sp. OTE_20_metabat_361 | reverse complement strand
GACCAAACAAATTGCAGCTAGCACTGTAAATGTAGTCTGCTTGCTTGCTCCTGGTAGCGACCCTCACGTTTATAAACTGACACCAGAATCTAGACAATCGATCGAGGATGCCAAACTAGTCTTATATGGAGGTTATGACTTCGAGCCAGAGCTGGAGAAAGCGATTAAAGCCACATCTAACTCAGCTCTAAAAATCGCCGTACATGAAGTTGCCGTACCGCAACCCCAGAAATTTGAAGAAGATGGTAAAAGCACGACAGATCCGCATGTTTGGCACAATGCCCAGAATGGGATTAAAATTGCTGAAACGATCGCGACTAGTTTAGAAAAAGTTGTCCCAGCCCAAGCCGCAACTTACAAGCAAAATACTCAAAAATTAACTTCTGAAATCGGGCAGCTCGATACTTGGATTAAATCGCAAATAAACACAATTCCTACGGCTAAAAAAGTATTATTTACCACTCATGACGCACTAGGATACTATTCAAAAGCTTATGGAATCCGGGTTGATGCTTTGGAAGGATTGAGTACGGAAGAAAAACCAAATGCAGCTAGAGCGAAAGAACTGGTTGGCAAAATTAAGCAGGCACAAGTACCGACTATTTTTGCAGAATTGACACTCAATCCTAAATTAATTACTGCGATCGCGCAAGAAGCGAAAGTAAAAGTAGCACAGCAAGAAATCTATGCTGATGGCTTGGGCGAAGCGAATAGTCCAGGTGGAACTTATCAGCAGATGTTAGTTTCCAATACTAAAGCGATCGTCGAAGGATTAGGGGGTAAATATACACCTTTTGCGGCTAAATAAGTGCGATCGGCTCGTTGGCGTAGCCTCTCTGAAAGAGAATCGCCGCCTGGTAAAAGTCGAGCATCTGACGATCTTGCAGGCTATAGAATACATGCCGCCCCTGCTTGCGAAAATTGACCGATCGGTTTGCCCTGAGCATTCTTAACTGATGGGATACCGCCGATTCGTTCATCTCCAACATCGCCGCCAAATCGCCAACGCACATTTCCTTCGCTGCGAGGATCGAGAGAATTCGCAACCGATTGGGATCGGCTAAAAAGCCTAAAAACTCTGACAGACGCTGTGCCTTCTCCACCGAGAGCATTTCGGTGGGTGGGGAATTTGCATCGTCAGGGTGAGTCGGATGGGGAGCTTCACAACAAAGTTCTTCCCCATCTTCGCTCGTTACTGGTTCGGTAGATCGATCTGACATTTATTTGCTGCATCCACAGCCTGTGTGTCCGCAACCTTGTCCGGCGGGATGACCGTTAGCACAAGCATCGCCACAGTAATGTTTGCCGTCTTTGACGATCGCGTCTGAGAGCGAAACGATACACAGGCAGGAGTTACAAGCACATTTCATTTGGGTAACAGTAGACATGGTGGTTCTCTTTTGAGTTATCTTAATATCCTAACACATGAATGCACGTTCAGGTAATCACAACTGGGAATCCTTACAATTTCCATTTGCCGTAAAATGCAAAATGCTAGAAGCCGCTCGGACAGATTTATAATAGCGATCGAATCGCTGAAAAATATTTAAGATGAAACTATTTAACTTACTATGGCTACCTGTGGCTGGAGCGATCGGAGCCACTTATCTCGCTCAAGCTAATCCTTCCCAACCGCAACCGCAGCCAGAGGCACTTAAAGCCTGGAAGATCCAACCAGTAGCAGCACCTGTTATCGACCCCAAATCTGCCCACCAAGCTTTACTTGCGCGACAACAACAACTTGCTGGGAAAAATTTTAGTTGTGATTGCAATGGCTGTAGGGTAGCGGCACTGCAAGTAGGTATCACACTCAATTAGATGGCAAGTTCGCCAGATTTAACTAGTTTTGGCAAAAGAATATGATGGATTTATGTCCGATTACTTTAGAGTGACTTATGGTGGAAAAGAGGAATTATTTTTTGCTAAAACGTTGTTCGTCTGCGATCTGCAAGGTAAACCCATCGCCACCTGCTTGAGTTGGCAAGCGTATGATGAATTTAATACGATTCAATGGTTCAAAGTCCTCAAAGAATGCGAAGGACAAGGTGTTGGTACTTTGCTTTCAATTATTATGCGGAAACTAGAAAGGCAAGATTATCCTGTTTACTTGCACACACAGCCATCTAGTTTTCGAGCAATTAAGCTTTATTCAGATTTTGGGTTTTCGCTGCTTTCAAACGATAGTTTCGGTATGAGGAAAAACGAGCTAGAGGAATGTATGCCGATTCTAGAAAAATTCATGCCGAAAGAATTATTTGAAGATCTAAGAATTACATCTGCTCCGAAAGCGTTTGTGGATGTGCTTGAGAAACAAAGCACCAACCAATTCTAAACTTGGAAAAATGCGATCGTTTTTACATTGCTGTTGCACTCAATCGATTTAATTGTTAACCCGCTCATTAATCATCCTTAACCTATTTGTGAAATCATTGTGTGAGTGGATAATCATTATCATTTCCGCACTAAAAACTTTTAAAATTTCGCTCCAAAACCCGTCTCAAATCAATTGTAACTGGCTCTAGACAACCGTTTACCAATCATACAAATTTGGATCGTCATGCAAACTGGAAATCATGTTATCTTTATCCATCCCGATGGGACTAGCCCATCTCACTACGCAGCGGCGCGGTTTGTCGAACAAGGCCCCGACGGACGGCTGAACTGGGATAATCTTGACAAAGCAGGTGTCTACCTGGGACACATGGAAGATCAACTGGGCGGCACATCTAATGGTGGTGCTGTTACCCATGCAACAGGCGCGAAAGTCTATGCTGAATCCTTCGGTCTGGAGCAAGGTAATACCCCCGTCAAATCTCTGTCTGGCACTAGCAAAACGATCGTCGAGGAAGCTAGAGATGCAGGTAAAGTGACTGCACTAGTCCAATCAGGTGCGATCTTTGAGCCTGGTACAGCCGCCTTTGTTGCCAAAACCAAGGAAATTGTTAACCCAGATGGTAGCAAGACTGTGCCCCGCTCTCAACAAGCAGAAATCGCCAAGCAGGTGATTAATTCTGGGGTCAACTTTATCTTGGGCGGTGGGGAGCTGAACCTGATTCCGGTCGGTCAGGCGGGTTTTCACGGCACTGCGGCTGAATACGATGCGCTCAGTAAAAGTTCGCTCGTCCGTCCTACTGAAAATTTAATCGAACTCGCCAAAAAATCTGGCTATACGGTGGTTTACACCGAGGCACAGTACCGAGATCTACTCGACCCCAAGAAGACTCCCATAACACCGACTAAAGTACTGGGTGTATTTGCACCGATTCATACTTTTAACGATCGACCAGAAGAAGCCTTAGCCGCAGCGAATCTCCCACTGTACAAGGAATCTGCACCGACAATCGGTGAGATGTTGGATATCACCCAGAAGTTGATGGAGAAGCACCCCAACTTCAAAAATGGATCGATCTCGATCGTTGAAGAAGAGGGTGCGGATAACTTTGGGAATAATAATAACGCTGCTGGCACGATCGAAGGCACGCTCCGCGCTGACAAAGCGATCGGCGTAGCTTTAGACTTTATCAATCGCTATCCTAATACCTTAATCTTAACTGCTGCCGATAGCGATGCGGGTGGCTTGCAAGTTACTGACGTAGCCGATGCCACCAAGCCCGTCGGCACAATTAATAATAACCCGACAACTACCCCGCGTCCGATCCCACAAGATGGTAAAACAGGGGCTGGTACACTCCCATTCCTCGCCGCTCCCGATGCGAATGGAAATGTATTTCCCTTTGCAGTGGCTTGGGCTGGTACGCCAGATTTTAGCGGTTCGATCGTTTCTAAAGCGCACGGTCTTAACTCGGATAAATTGCCTGCGACTGTAGACAATACGGTTATGTACGAGTTGATGTACGAGACATTATTCGAGAAAGAACTCACCTCGCGCAATCCGGCACCGACTAAGGCTCCAGCCGCGACTAAAGATACTGGGAATGTCATCTTTATCCATCCCGATGGTACTGGGCCGTCTCACTACATGGCATTGCGGAATGTCGATAAAGGGCCAGATGGTCGCTTGAACTGGGATAATATGTCTAATGCGGGGGTCTACCTCGGACATCTGGAAAACCAGTTGAGTGCTACTTCTAATGCAGGTGCAGTCATCCACGCAACTGGGACGAAGGTATTTAATGAGTCCTTCGGTTTGCAAGAAGACAACTCTCTAGTTAAACCTGGTTCGGGCAATACAGGTAAAACCATCTTAGAAGAAGCGATCGAAGCTGGTAAAGCTACCGTGCTGATTCAGTCTGGACACCTTGCCGAGCCTGGTTCGGCGGCGTTTGCTGCCAAAACCACCAATCGCGATGGTAACGAAATTCGGGCGCGGGATAAATATGCCGAAATCATCGAGCAGGTGATTCGTTCTGGTACTAATGTGATTTTTGGTGGTGGTGAGCTGTATATGCTACCCAAAGGCTCCACCGGATTTCACGTTACGGCGGCGGTAGATGCGTCTGAAAGCAGCCCACAACGTCGCCCGACGACTAACCTCATCGATTTAGCCAAGTCGCTCGGATACACGGTAGTGTAC
Source organism: Chamaesiphon sp. OTE_20_metabat_361 (assembly GCF_031364565.1). Taxonomy (NCBI): domain Bacteria; kingdom Bacillati; phylum Cyanobacteriota; class Cyanophyceae; order Gomontiellales; family Chamaesiphonaceae; genus Chamaesiphon; species Chamaesiphon sp. OTE_20_metabat_361. The sequence goes on along the minus strand of NZ_JANLWO010000594.1, from coordinate 5,039 downwards.
ACCGAAGACCAAATGAATCAGGTGGTAAATAGTGCCAAGCCACCAGAGAAAATCCTCGGTGTATTTGCAGCGGTCAATACTTATGACGATCGCACCGAAGAAGCATTGGGATTGAATACAGCCAGTCCTAAGCCGCTGTATGTAGCCACAGCTCCGACTGTCGCCGAAATGCTCGAAGCATCGCTAAAGATCGTCAAACGCGATCCTGATGGCTTCTTTGCTGTCGTCGAAGAAGAGGGTACCGACAACTTCGCCAATAATAATAACGCGGCTGGCACGATCGAAGCAATGCGCCGCGCGGATGCTGCCATCGGTGTCGCCCAAAAATATGTCGATACCCAAGACCCCAACACCTTGGTAATTACGGCGGCTGATAGCGATGCAGGTGGCTTACAGGTTTACCAGTACGCTCCATACGCTCGTCCGGCTGGTAATATCACGACAGATTTCGCGCTCAAGGACAGTGAAACTCAAGTTCCGTTTATCGGCATCAACCCAACTACCACCAACACTACTCGCGCCTTCCTCGATGGTGCTAATGGTAGTACCGCCAGTACAGAGTTCCCCTGGAAACCATTTAGTGCCAAAGATAGTATCGATGGCCCGATGGGTAACTTCGGGGTAAGCTGGGTCGGAACGCCGGACTTTCCTGGTAGTATCGTCGCTAAAACTTATGGTTTAAATGCCGATAAATTGCCCAGCACCCTCGACAATACCGAGATCTACAACCTGATGTACAAAACATTGTTTGGTACTTCCAGTCAGCAAACCTTAGTACCCGGAACTGCTGGTGCTGATGACTTAGTAGCTGGCAAGACACCAGGCTTTGATGGTGTTAACGACCTCGTATTCACAGGTGCAGGTAACGATAAAGTGGATGTCCCAATTGCTGGATCGATCGCTGGGAATAACCGGATTGACTCTGGCAGTGGTGCAGACACGATTTTTGTTGGTAATAACGATCGCGTCTTTGGTACGGCTGGCGACGATACCCTCGATGCTACCGATGCCAAAGACTATCGGATCTCCGGCGGTGCTGGTAATGATACCCTGTTCCTCGGTGCAAATGGTCGCGCTCTAGGTGGCGACGGTAACGACAAGTTATTCGCTGGTAGCGGCGGTAATAACCTCCTCTCCGGCGGTGCTGGTGCCGACCAATTCTGGATTGCCAATGCCGAAATTCCTGGTGCGGCGAATACGATTGTGGATTTCCAAATCGGTACCGACGTAATCGGAATTCAGGGTGCCAAGAGCTTGGGGATTAGTGCAACCAGTCTGAAATTGACTCAAATTGGTGCGGATACTAGCATCAACTTTGGCTCTCAAACCTTGGCAATCCTGACCGGAATTCAAGCGAGTAGCTTAACTCCTGGTAATGCTAGCCAATTTGTCTTTGCCTAACCGCAAAGAAACTTTCCTGTTAAAACTACCAGGCAAAATAAGTAACTAACGTTATTTGTTTTGCCTGTTTTTTTGATTTCAATGGGATGATTTTGTGGTTCATCAGTGGCGATAGTCAGTTGTCCACTGATGTTCTGGACGATAAAAATATATTAAGATTCATTAAAGGAGTAATGTAAACAACCTCGATTATCGTCAACTCCTTAATATCCCGATTTGGATTCAATTGCTATGACCGCAGAATCTCAGCCTAAATTGCCACTCAAATTTCGATTCGATCGCCAGCTTTGGCAGCGATTTGTTGAAGTTGCCCAACCTTACTTCTATCCACCAGGGCCGAGAAGTTCGCTTCAGTTTCTATTGCTAATTTTAACACAACTAGTATTTGTTGTTGCTTTTACATTCTTTTTTGTTGTCGTCCTTGCCTTAATTGGCTTTCAGTTCGCGCCTAAATTTTTTGCAGGGTTAGTAAATGAGATTATCTATCTCAAGTTTCTATCTAGCTTGGGCAAAAGCTCGATGGAGATATTTCAAAATCTCCTGACATTTACACCTGCTTATATATTTTTGGTATTACTAATCGTCAGTAGTGGCATATTCTACGCTTATCGACGGAAGCTCAAAGGACGAGAAAAGCAATGGTTAGTATTGGGACTATTACTATTTTTGGCATTCATCGTCAGTAGTCTAAATGTGCTGATTAGCTATGTCTTTCGATTTATCGATAATGCTCTCAATGGTAGAAATCCCCAGGTATTTTGGGAGTTTCTATGGGTGTATGGTATTACGCTAGTTGTGGCGATTCCCATTCTGATTAGTTATCGGTACACGCGACGAAAACTAGCTCTGTTCTGGCGAGAGTGGCTGACGAATACATTTTTAAAGGATTATTTTAGCAACCGAGCTTATTATGAACTAGATTCCAATGCAGCTAATACAGATATTGACAATCCAGATCAACGGATGACTGAAGATGTAAATTCTTTTACAACGACTATTTTAGATCTGATTTTAGATATTCTGGATTCAGTTTTAGATTTGGTCGCCTTTACCGGAATTCTGTATAGTATCTCCACCCAATTGACGATCGGATTGGTTGGCTATGTTTCTATTGCCACTATTTTGGCAATGTGGATCGGGACTAAGCTAATCAAGATTAACTTCAATCAATTGCGACTTGAAGGTGATTTCCGCTATGGGATGGTTCACGTTCGCGATAATGCCGAATCGATCGCTTTTTATCGGGGCGAGAATTTAGAACTCAATCAAGTTGAAGGTCGATTCGGTCGAGCGATTAGAAACTACGATTTATTGATAATTTGGCTGGCGCTGTTAGATATCTTTCAGTATGCTTATAACTATTTTGCGCGGTTGGTACCTTACCTAATTGTGGCACCTTTATATTTTGCTAAACAAGTTGATTTTGGCACGATCGGGCAGGGGATATTTGCCTTCCAAATGGTGCTGAGTGCTTTATCAATCATCCCGACGCGAATTCAGAGTATTTCTTCATTTGCCGCGAGTATCGAGCGGTTGGGGATGCTGTACGAACGCTTTCGGCACCGGGAAACTAGAGATGTTGTCGGTACTGGGATTGTCAATTACCCCTCATCTTATTTTAAAGTAGATGGACTCACGCTCAACACTCCCAATGCCGAGCAGACTCTATTTGAAAATCTCTCCTTCGAGCTAACACCACCTCAATCCTTGCTGGTAGTGGGTGCGAGTGGCTGCGGGAAAAGTTCGCTGCTGCGAGCGATTGCTGGGCTGTGGCGCAACGGTACGGGCACGATTGAAAGTCCCGATTATACACAAGCTCTATTCCTGCCCCAGCAGCCCTATATGCTCCTAGGTACCTTGCGCGAACAGTTGAAATATCCCAACCTGCGGACAAATATCACCGATGAGGAAATCCAATCGGCACTGGCAATAGTGAACCTGGAAAACTTATCAGTACGGATGGGTGGACTTGACGCCCAAAAAGATTGGGCTGCTGTCCTCTCCCAAGGCGAGCAACAGCGGTTAGCTTTTGCGCGAATTCTGCTCAGCCAGCCGAAATACGTCATTCTCGATGAAGCTACTAGTGCCCTGGATGTGACTAATGAGCGGCGGCTCTACGAGTTACTACAAAGTCAAGATATCACTTATATCAGTGTTGGGCATCGTCCTAGTCTGATTGACTATCATCAAACGGTGTTGGATTTACGATCGGCAGATCGTGACAGTTGGCAATTATTGGCGGCGAAAGACTATCAATTCGCCAGTTAACTAGCGAATTTCGACAATCTGCACCCATTCTCCTCAAACGGGGCAGATTGTCGAGTTAAGATGGCGATCGAAATCGTTGAGTCAAAATACCTTGAGAGGGGCTAAGTAATAATGCGAGGATAAATAAACCTGAAGATACAATGACGATCGCCGGGCCAGACGGCACATGTTTGAGATGAAAACTAATATATACGCCACTCAGACTCGCAACCGCACCGATAAATGCACCCAAAATCATCATTTGATGCAGCTCTTTTACGAGTAGATATGCCGTCAAAGCTGGCCCAACTAATAGCGAAATCACTAGTATGACACCTACTGCCTGCATACTAGCAATAATCGTCAGCGTAATTGCCGACATAAATCCGAGATGAATCACTCTCACTGGTAAGCCCATTGCTTCGGCTCCAGTTCGATCGAATGTATAGAATAACAACTCTTTATAAGACAACCAAACTACTGCCAGAATCAACGCCGTGACAATTGCCGTTCGATAGATATCAGTTGTCGTTGTTCCCAAAATATCGCCAAACAGAAAACTATCAAGATCGATATTATTCCTGAGTACAGAAATCAAAATAATTCCAACCGAAAAGAAACTAGAAAAAGTCAGCGCCATTGCCGCATCAACCTTGACTCTCGATTGCGATCGAATCCACGAAATAGTCCCCGCACCCATGATGCCAGATATAAACGCCCCGATCGCAATATCAATACCCAAGAAGAATGAAAGCGATAATCCTGGCAAGACAGCATGGGCGATGACATCTCCATACAATGCCATCCGTTGGACAATGAGATAACTACCGACTACCGGACATAAAATACCAACGAGAATGCCAATGACGATCGCATTTCGCATGAATTCATACTGCCAAGGTTCGACGAGAAAATTTAGCATATTCAGATCTTGTGTTAAAACAAGGTTACTAGTTTTTTAGTGGATAGTGAATAGTGAATAGTGAATAGTGAATAGGCTATTTTCAATCGTTTTTACATGCTGGTAGAAGATGCGTTCAGACCTAAGATCGATCGTCAACCAAGCAACCGATTAACCCAAGTTGCTAGTTACAGATTTTTAGCTGCAATTCAATAGAAACTCTCAACACTATTCACTTTCCACTATTCACTATCCACTTACGTCATTAACAAAATAAATCTGTACTAGGATTGCGATCGCTTTGCTGATGAAATGAAACACCATAAGCTTGTTGTAGATTAGCCGGAGTCATGACTTTTGCGGGCGAACCATCGGCAATTAGACTTTGATTGAGCAGCAAAATTCGATCGAGTTGACTTAGAGATTTTCCCCATTCATGGGTACTAACTAGTAAAATTTTACCCGCAGTTCGCAGTTCTCCAAAAACTTC
>NZ_JANLWO010000592.1:0-2323 GCF_031364565.1 Chamaesiphon sp. OTE_20_metabat_361 | reverse complement strand
CGCGTAAGTGAATTAAATAATTCGGCTTCGATTTCACTTTTCAGGGTAATTACGGATGCCATCTCGATCGACCTGGAGATCGATATCGATCGAGTCTCTATTGATGAGAGCTACTTATTGTCCTCAATTCTGTCCGGATCTGGTGGGTATTGTCGTATATCAACCCTTTGACACAGCAGGAAAACGATTACCTTCGGTAGGCGATGCCAACGATTCAATAATCGTATAGATGACTGGTGCTTGGGTATATTGCGAACTACCCAACATGATTGCATCTGCACCTAAGCTCAACCGAATCGAATTATCCTTAAAGTCACTTACCGATACTCGCAGCCTCAAAGAACTTTTCTACGATCGATTGCATTACGATCGAGTCAGTGAACCTATTTCTACTCGCAGATTTTCGGATTCGGTACGGGCTAGTCTGGGAGATAGCGAACCGCTACTATTGGCTAATGGTGGAGTCGGGGGACAGTTTAAGGTCATTTACACGCGGTTGAGTTCCCAACAGATCTACAAGCAGGAACAGTGGGGGATTATTGAGGCGTTGTTGGGTATTCATCCACACTCGCTGTTTGTCTTCTATGATCGGGATCAGGATGACTGGCATTTTATCAATGCTAAATATGATGAATCCCCCAGCCCCCTTGGGAAGGGGACTAAGAGGTTGTTGCGGCGGATTGTGGTGAATCGGCGGGAGCAATTACGCACGGCGATCGAACAAATTGGTGAATTAGATTTACAGTCGATCGGGCAGGAATACGGAAAGAAGGCGATCGATCTTGAGCCGCTGGAGATTCAGATTCAGCATGATGAGGCGTTTGATGTTGAAAAGGTAACGGATCGGTTCTTCTCTGAGTACAAGCTGGTATTTGAATCGGTTGAGGGTTCGATCGAGGGCATCGAAAACGATGAGCAGAAGCGGTTATTTACGCAGAAGTTGTTCAACCGTCTGATGTTTATTGCTTTTGTGCAGAAGAAGGGCTGGCTGGAGTTTAATGGCTCTGGGGATTATTTTAAGGCTCTCTGGCAGGATTATAGGAAGGAATCCCCCAACCCCCTTGGGAAGGGGGCTATGAGGGAGGAGAGGAATTTTTATCGCGATCGATTGTCGCATTTGTTCTTTGAGGGTTTGAACGATCCTGACAAGCAGGGTGACAAGAAGCTGATTAAATTAATTGGTAATGTGCCATATCTCAACGGCGGGTTGTTCGAGGAGGATATAAGTGAGACGGTGCCTGGGATTGTGGTGCCGGATAGGGCGATCGAGGATATTCTCACGAAGTTATTTGACAGGTTTAATTTTACGGTGAGTGAGAGTACGCCCCTGGATGTGGATGTGGCGGTAGATCCTGAAATGTTGGGAAAGGTGTTCGAGGAGTTGGTGACAAATCGGCATGGTTCGGGGAGCTACTATACGCCGAAGCCGATTGTGGCTTTTATGTGTCGGGAGACGCTGAAGGGTTATTTGAAGTCGAAGTGTGCTGAGGATGGGGAGAAGATCGATCGATTTGTGGATGACCATGAGAGTGGCGATCTAGCCGATCCTGAAGCTGTTTTGAATGCGTTGAAGACTGTCACCGCTTGCGATCCGGCTTGTGGTAGTGGTGCGTACCTATTGGGGATGATGCACGAGTTACTGGAGCTAAGAGCGTGTCTATTTGCTAGCGATAAGCTGGGGGCGGAGAGTGTCTATGCGCGGAAGCTGGAAATTATTGAGAATAATCTTTATGGGGTGGATAAGGATGTGTTTGCGGTCAATATTGCGCGGCTGCGGTTGTGGTTATCGCTGTCGGTAGATGGAGACAAGCCCCAACCTTTGCCGAACCTCAAGTACAAGTTGGAGCAGGGGGATAGTTTGATTACGCCAGTGATGGTGAGTCAGCTATCGTTACGAGCAGGTTCGGTGCAGGAGTTTCAGCGGCTCAAGTCTGAATATTTAACGGCGCATGGGAAGGAGAAAAAGGCTGGTTTAGAGAAGAAGATCGAGGATATTAAGGAGCAAATTGCAACTTTTACGCCTGGGGTTTACAAAGCGGGTGATTTCGATTGGATGGTGGATTTTGCCGAGATTATGGCGGATGGTGGGTTTGATATTCAGGTTGCAAATCCGCCTTATGTGAGGATGGAACTTTTCAAGGAAATTAAATCTACTTTGAAAAAGAACTTTCCAGAAGCTCATAGCGATCGATCTGATTTGTACTGCTATTTCTATGCTCGATCGCTGCAATTACTAAAGCCTGAGGGAATGCTAGCTTTTATTTCTTCAAATAAATGGTTCAAGGCTGGATATGGAGCAAAGTTGCGTGAATATATTGCTAAG
>NZ_JANLWO010000584.1:0-10258 GCF_031364565.1 Chamaesiphon sp. OTE_20_metabat_361 | reverse complement strand
TTGAGAGCGGTCAGATGCTTGAGCGGTGCCAGTAGAGTCACGATCGCTGATGTGGGGTAGTTGTGGGATTATAATCGGGGTTTGATACTGAAGATACTCGATCGGGTCGCTGCTTCACCTTTAATAGAGGCAGCGGCAGTCGATCGATCCCCAGCAAATTCAAGGCTATGGAGTTCGGCAGAGTGTAAGTTACGGTAGGAACCGAGCGGTAACGATCGATCCCCATCGATATTAATGTCACCAATGCTGGTACGATGAAGGTATAAGACCGGACATCCTAGCAGAGTTGCAACTCTTCTAATCTGTCTGTTTCTACCTTCAGTAATCGCAATCTCTAGGAGAGTGCGATCGGGCTGTTGCTTGAGAATTCTCACTTTCGCGGGCAAAGTATCTTGCCCATCGAGATCGATCCCATTGCGCCAAGCACGTAGTACTGCGGCGGTGGGTTGACCTTGCACCCAAAGTTGATAGGTCTTACTAACGCTGTGACGCGGGTGAGTTAACCGAAAGGTTAAATCTCCATCATTGGTGAGCAACAACGCACCACTGGAATCAATATCTAATCTACCGACCGGATGAATTCCTTCACACTCGCGCAGTTGCGGTGGTAATAGCTCCAAGACTGTTTTGCGACCTTGTGGGTCGTAACAAGTGGAGACTACGCCAACTGGTTTGTTGAGCAGCAGGTAGACAGGCTTTGGTCGGCTCTGTAATACCACTAGTCTACCATCAACTTCTATGCGATCGGTAGTCGGGTCGGCTGTTTGTCCTAACTGAGCCACAACTCCATTCACCCGCACCCTACCAGCGACGATCGCTTCTTCGGCACGTCGCCGCGAAGCGATGCCCCATTGCGATAAAATTTTCTGGAGTCTAGCACTCATGAGTGAGAAGTGGGAGTCAAATATAGAGCAGTAGTCTAGAGCTAGGAAGCGTCCAAACCCTCAGTAATTAGTAGTATAGAGTAGACCGCGATCGCGGCTGGTATCTAGACAAACTAAATCCGGTCGAGAGCAACCCGATTTTCCCTAACTATTCCTATTGTAATCTTAGTATTGACTAGGAACTGGCGACTGTTTACATGTAAACTCGGTTGCATCAAATATTTCTGGGAACTAGTTCAATTGGCAAATCAATCTAGAGGGATTGTCGGTTCCGTACTCTCCCCCGCTTGTCGAGTCTGGCTGCGATCGCAAGTATCCCATGTAGACACCCTCCAAGTAGATATTCAAGGGGGTAGTCGGCAAATCTTAGGCGGGACGATTCCCCGCGCGACGGTAGTAGCTGTCGGAGCCATCTATCAGGGTTTATCGCTCGGATCGATCGATCTAGTCGCCGAAAATATTCGGATTAATCTCCCCCAAGTCATCAAAGGTCAACCCCTGCGGTTATTAGAGCCGATTGCCGTGACGGCTGATGTCAAATTCAGCGAGCGAGATTTGCAGGCTTCGCTAGCTGCACCCTTACTGGCTCAAGCCATGAACGATTTACTCGCCCAAATTTTGGCAACAGATCCCCACCAGCAAAATTGGCACAGCGACTGGCATCACTTGACAATCGCGCCCCAGCAGCTAACTTTACAAGGAAATTTAACGACTCAGGGACAGACAGTACCGATCGAGATCTCAATGGGAATCGATATTCAAGCTGGACACATCTTACTACTCGATCCGATCGCCATTACCTGCGCGATCGATCTCCCCGGTAGCGATATTCACTCCCATCAAATCGATCTGGGCAATGATGTCAATATTACCAAACTTCAGCTCCTAGCTGGCGAGCTACTTTGCCAAGGACATATTCAGGTTAATCCGTAGGAGAGGGGATAGGGGTAAGAGGTAAAAGGTAAGAGGTAAGAGGTAAAGGGTAAGAGGTAAAGGGTAAGAGGTAAGAGGTAAGAGGTAAGAGGTAAGAGGTAAGAGGTAAGAGGTAAGAGGTAAGAGGTAAGAGGTAAGAGGTAAAAGGTAAAAGGTAAGAGGTAAAGAGCTGAGCAGCGGCTAAGACACTATCCCTCATGCCCTATCCCCTATCCCCTATTCCCTATTCCCACCATCGATCCTCGGGTAAAACTTGGGCATACTCAAACTAATACGTCTCATCCAAACACGCTCGAAAGTATGGCTAAAATAGCTAACGAATATGCGGTGCATCTGCTCTTATCTGGCGGTCATCGGGAAGAAATCCGCTTTCCTACAGCTCAAGATTTCCAGAAATGGTATAGTAACGAACTGATGCCCAAAACAAGTTCTAGAGACTTTATCAACCTACCGATGAAGAACAATCAGGGTGAATACCTGCTGGTGCGTCCTGAGTGTATCGAAGCAATTCGAGTCGAGCCTGTATTTGCCTCTAGTATCGATCGGGATTACTAGGTTTTCTCACGTCTTGCACTAGTACACAAAAACTGAAAGTACCAAAAGTATCCACTATCCACTATCCACTATCCACTATCCACTAAAGATCGATAACCATCGCTAAGACGAAAGATTGGGAAACATGAGTTCCCCGAGCGTCGTCAACGATGGGAATGTCTAAACGTTACTTAGTAAGACTTCATGATTAAAACGCTGGCTTTACTCTCTTTGAATCTAGGTATTGCGCTAGGATTCAATCATCAAGCACCTTTACGCTTAAATGCTGAACCCAGTGCCAATGTCCGAGCCGATCGGGGTAGCTCCAATAGTACTAATAATACTAATAGTGATGAAGCAACTTCTTCGATCGGTTTTGACGACCAACTGTGGGGTAAATCCGGTGATAAACTGGCAATGCTCAAATCGATCGATCGAAGTCTGAAGTATTTAGAGACACCCGCCGCGATTAAAGCCTATCAAAATTATCCGATTCAGGGGATCGGTCGCGATCGCGTGCGCCGATCCTTAGTCCGATTTCGGCAGTTAGTCAATAGTAGTAAATCTGCTGGAGAACTACAAGCAGCCGTCAAAAAGGAATTTGTCTTCTATCAATCAGTCGGCAAAGATAATAAAGGTACCGTCCAATTTACGGGCTATTACGAACCGATTTATCAAGCCAGTCGCACGCAGACAGCCGAATTCAAATATCCGCTGTACAAATTACCTGCAAACTTTGGCAGTTGGAAAGATCCGCAGCCAGAACGCTTGCTGTTAGAGGGTGCAGATGGTCTCCAAGGTAGCAAAAGTGCGCTGGCAGGGAATGAGATATTTTGGATGCGCGATCGTTTTGAAGCGATCCTCGTCCAGATTCAGGGTTCAGCCGAACTCAATCTAACAGATGGTAGTAAAACTACTGTGGGGTTCGCTGGTGGTACCAATTTTGCCTACAATAGCATCGGCAAAGAACTAGCCAAAGATGGTAAAGTTACGCCCAGTCAGCTCACGCTTCCCGGTATCATCCGCTACTTCCGCGAAAACCCGCAAGAATTGAACGTTTACATTCCCCGCTACAAGCGATTTATCTTCATGAAGGAGACCTTCAATGGTGAAGCGATGGGGAGTATCAATGTGCCAGTTACACCCGAACGTTCGATCGCGACCGACAAGTCGCTCATGCCACCAGGCGCTTTGGCGTTGGTGCATACCGAACTGCCCTATAGTGTCGATGGTCGATCGATCCAGCAAAAACTTGTCAGTCGCTATGTCTTAGATCAGGATACAGGTAGCGCGATTACTGGCCCCGGACGTGTCGATTACTTTATGGGTACTGGTAAAATTGCTGGAGAGCGTGCTGGCGTGACAGGTGGGCCAGGACACCTTTATTATCTGTTATTGAAGGGCTAAGTTTAGCAGGTGGCAAGTAGCAACAAGTTAGTTTATTTTTGGTAAAATATCGATCGGACTACTCCACCTCATCGCAGTTCCTCACCCATGCCCGATCTCAGCACTACTTCAGCGTCGATACCTTCAGATGTCATCGAGTTGCAGGAAAAATTTATCGCCAGTACCCTCAAAACTCAGTTGCAGTTAATCCCGCAACTGATCGAAAAGGGACTTCCAGGCATTGAAGTTCTAACTGCATGGCTCCAGGAACAACGGGGAACTACACCGACGATTGTGGTAGGTGCAGTGTATCAAGCCATATATCAGAGCGAGTTTCCTGCTGGAAGAGCTTATCTCGATCGCGAATTTCCAACTGGAATCGTGCCATTAGTATCGAGTATTGGTGTCGATTATACCCAACTTCAGCAACTACTCGCCCAACAAAATTTTCAAGCAGCAGATAAACTTACTAACGAGAAACTGTGCGAACTCGCGGGTAAAGATGCCGTCCAACGTAAATGGATTTATTTTACCGAAGTCGAGCAGTTACCCGCACTCGATCTCCACACGATCGACACCTTATGGCTCGCCCATTCTGGCGGTAAATTTGGCTTTTCGGTTCAAAGTGAAATGTGGATGGGGATGAATAAAAATTGGGATAAATTCTGGCCGAAAATCGGCTGGAAGGAAGGTAATAACTGGACGCGTTATCCTGGGGCGTTTACTTGGGATTTGACTGCACCTAGAGGTCATTTGCCCTTATCCAATCAGTTGCGCGGCGTGCGAGTTATCTCTGCGCTGTTATCCCATCCGGCTTGGGAAAAAGTGACTAATTAAAGTTAAAAGCATCACCTTGCTGGTATTGGCGATCGCATTTCAGAAAGAGCCAAACACTAAAATGGCACGCTTGCCATGCAATTAATGAATAATAGCCAGCTATTATGTATCCCGAGATACAAATAAAATTCGCAAATCTGCCTAGCCTAATATAGACTCAGGATTATTGTAGCTATAGGCAGCATTGGTATGGCAAAGCGGTTAGTGACGATCGGCAATGGAATGGTCGGTCATCGGTTCTTGGAACAGATGGCAGCAAAAGGTGCGGATTGGGAACCGATCTGCTTTTGTGAAGAGCCACGGGTAGCTTACGATCGGGTTAACCTGAGCGGTTATTTTGCTGGGAAGACAGTCGCAGATCTCTCGCTCGTCGCACCAGATTTTTACACAGACAACAATATTCAGGTACACGTCGGCGATAAGGCTGTCAGTATCGATCGAGCTAATAAGACAGTCACCTCGGCTAAAGGTTTGACGATTAGTTACGATAAGCTGGTGCTGGCGACTGGTTCCTATCCCTTCGTACCGCCGATTAAAGGTAACGATCTTCCAGGTACTTTCGTCTATCGGACGATTTGCGATCTAGAGGCGACTGAAGCTTATGCCAAAGATTGCAAAGTCGGTGTCGTCGTTGGTGGTGGGTTATTGGGTTTAGAATGTGCCAATGCGCTCCAAAATTTGGGACTCAAGACGCATGTTGTAGAATTCATGCCCCGATTGATGCCTGTGCAAGTAGATGATGCTGGTGGTGCAACCTTGCGCCAGAAGATTGAAGATTTGGGCATCGGCATTCATACAGGCAAATCGACGACTGAGATTGTCGCCGACGAGAATGGGCGTGTCTGTAAGATGTTATTTGCCGATGGTACCGAACTAGAAACAGACATTATTGTTTTCTCGGCGGGGATTCGTCCCCAAGATGAGCTAGCGCGTCAGTGTGGTTTGAAAGTTGGCGATCGCGGCGGCATCGCGATCGATGATAATTGTCAAACATCCGATCCTGATGTTTATGCGATCGGAGAATGCGCTTTATATAATAACCAAATTTTCGGTTTAGTCGCACCGGGCTACCGGATGGCAGAGGTCGCCGCCGACAGGCTCTGTGGCAGTGAAACTAATAATTTTACTGGCGCAGACATGTCCACCAAATTGAAGCTATTGGGCATCGATGTAGCCAGCTTTGGGGACGCATTTGGTAAGACGACTGGCTCGAAAGTAATCGCAATCGAGGATGCCGTTTCAGGTGTCTATAAAAAGCTGGTCGTAAATGCAGATGGTACCCGCTTACTCGGCGGTATCTTAGTCGGCGATGCGACAGTTTACGGTACTTTGCTCCAACTGATGCAAAATCAGATGGCATTACCGCCGCATCCCGAAGATCTGATTTTACCGCCGCGCAGTGGTGCGACGATGGCGATGGGAGTCGAGCAATTGCCCGATACCGCCCAAATTTGCTCGTGTAATAACGTCACCAAAGGTCAAATTTGCACCGCGATTCAAGCACAAGAACTTCGCGATATCGGTAGCGTCAAATCCTGTACCAACGCGGGCATGGGTTGCGGTGGTTGCGTTCCGCTAGTTACCGACTTACTCAAAGCCGAACTCAAAAAAGCAGGCATCGCCGTTAATAACAACCTGTGCGAACACTTCGCCTTCTCCCGTCAGGAATTATATAGCCTAGTGCGATCGCAAGATCTCCACACCTTTCAACAACTCCTCGATCGACATGGTACCGGACGCGGCTGCGAAATTTGCAAACCAGCCGTTAGTTCGATTCTCGCCTCCGCCTGGAACGACCAAATTCTCGACGCACCCCACGTCGCCTTGCAAGATACCAACGATGCCTTCCTCGCCAATATCCAACGCGACGGCACCTACTCAGTCATCCCCCGGATTCCTGGCGGCGAAATCACCCCCGAAAAACTGATCGTCCTCGGACAAGTCGCCAAAGATTTTGGACTCTACACCAAAATAACGGGCGCACAGCGCATCGATTTACTCGGCGCACGGGTAGACCAACTTCCCCTAATTTGGCAGCGACTCGTGGCTGCTGGCTTTGAATCCGGGCACGCCTACGGCAAAGCTCTCCGCACGGTTAAATCCTGCGTCGGTAGTACCTGGTGTCGATTTGGCGTCCAAGATTCGGTCAGCCTCGCGATCGAGGTAGAATTACGCTATCGTGGACTCCGCGCGCCCCACAAATTTAAATCCGCCGTCTCTGGCTGTACCCGCGAATGTGCGGAAGCTCAAAGCAAAGACTTTGGCATCATCGCCACCGAGAAAGGTTGGAACCTTTACGTCTGCGGTAACGGCGGGATGAAACCCCAACACGCGCAACTACTCGCCGCCGACTTGGATAAAGAAACCTTGATTCGTTATGTAGATAGGTTCCTGATGTTCTACATCCGCACCGCCAACCGCTTGGAGCGCACGGCAACATGGTTTAATAAACTCGAAGGCGGGATGGAATATCTGCAAAATGTGATTATTAATGATTCGCTTGGTATCGCTGAAGAACTTGAAGCAGAAATGGCACATCAAGTCGCCACCTACGCCTGTGAGTGGGATGTCACGCTCAAAGATCCCGTGAAACTCCAACGCTTCCAACACTTCGTCAATACCGATATCCCCGATCCTAATATCGTTGTAGTAGAAGAACGCGGACAAAAGCGTCCTGTATTCGAGCATGAACGACAACTATTAGAGATCGATCGTTAAAATAAGTTAATTCAGGTAGGGGTAATTCATGAATTACCCCTACCTGAATTAACAAAGATCCACAGTCTGATTCGATCCTCGATCGAGCGTCGTAATTTATAAGAGCTTTTTAATGTCACAAATAGAATCAATTCAGCCAACCACCCAGCAGTGGACAACGATCTGCACCCTAGACCGAATCTTACCAAATACAGGCGTTTGTGCCTTAGTAAACGATCGCCAAATCGCCGTATTTAGAGTCGGTGAAGGTAATGATGTTTACGCGATCGAGAATTACGATCCGTTTAGTAAAGCATACGTCTTATCTAGAGGTATTGTCGGCGATCGCAATGGGATTCCCAAAGTCGCATCGCCGATTTATAAGCAAAATTTTAGCCTCTTAACAGGTGAGTGCTTAGATGATTCGAGTGTAAAGCTTGAGACTTTCTCCGCTCGGATTGTCGATGGACAAGTCCAAATTAGTAACTGAAATTCTATTCATAAAAAAGTAGGGTGTGTTATCGCGCCAGCGTAACGCACCATCACAGATCCTCGATCGGATCGTTAAGATCGATTTCATTGCTCCAATTTGACGGATAAATACCAGATCTAACAAACCGATGAATTCTAGAGAAAGCCCATCCCTGCGGTCGGTCGCACAATCCATGTCGAACGGGATTATAGTGAATATAGTCACAATGATTGGCAAAATCTGTCTCATCTCTAATTAAGTGTTCCCAGAAACGACGCTGCCATAAATTACGTTCTTTCCGTGCGATTCTCGATTCAGAAATACCAAGATCGATTTCTAACTTTGCACCATAATATCTAGTGACATACCTTTTAATTAATCGCATTCTGAGTGAGAAATTACTATCATCGACTGGTAATGTCAACAGGGCATGAAAATGGTCGGGTAAAAGGACAATCGCATCGATTTCAAAAGGGTATTGCTGGCGAACGTGCTGGATTGCCTCGCGCATTGCTACCCGTCCGATCTCAGAACAGAGCCAAGGTTGACGTTGATAGGTAACTTGGGTAATGAAATATGTCCCACCATTAACATATGGTCTGCGGTAATTAGACATTGGGGGAACATCTCGATCGTGTTAATTGAAACGGTGCGTCATGCTTCGCAGTGACACACCCTACTTTCTATAAGATGGATTGGTGCGTTATGCTTCGCAGCAACACGCCCTACTTTTTACTTAAGGGCTTATTTCGTCTGAACTCATCAGATCGTTAGGAATAACTATTTGACTATCCAATCATTGAATATCGGTTATCATTTCCATTACATACGATTCGAGATTGCCGATTTTATGTAATGTATCCTCTTAGATTACCCATTTCGCCAACTACACTACCAACAGATCCCCTAGAGATGTCAAAATGATGGTCTGGAACCATCCATCATTGCCAAAGCCACACATCCAAGGAAGATCTATGACAGCCCAACCCTCGAAAATCGTCTATACCCTCACCGATGAAGCTCCGGCTTTGGCAACTTATTCATTCTTGCCGATCGTCCAAGCATTTACCAAAGCTGCTAATGTATCGATCGAGACTGCCGATATTTCCCTGGCTGGGCGGATTATAGCTGCATTTGGCGATCGATTGACACCTGCGCAACAACAACGTGATGCTTTAGCAATGTTGGGCGAATTGGCAAAGACACCGGATGCGAATATTATCAAGTTGCCGAATATCAGTGCTTCGACGCCTCAATTGACAGCCGCGATTCAGGAGCTACAAGGGCAGGGGTACGGCATTCCCGACTATCCCGCTCAACCGCAGAATGATGCAGAGGTGGCGATTAAGGCGCGGTATGCCAAGATTTTGGGGAGTGCGGTGAATCCGGTGTTGCGGGAGGGAAATTCTGACAGGCGGGTAGCAGCGGCGGTGAAAAAATACGCTCAAAAGAATCCCCACAGAGTTGGTGAATGGAAGCAGGATTCCAAGACTCATGTATCTCACATGGAGAGTGGTGATTTTTATGGGAGCGAGCAGTCGGTAGTTGTTAGTGATGCGGGTAATGTCAAAATCGAGCTAGTCGCAGCGGATGGTGCGGTGAAGGTGCTAAAAGATCGGGTGATGGTGACGGCGGGGGAAGTTATCGATGCGGCGGTGATGAGTGTCAAGGCGTTGCGGGCTTTTTTCGATCGCGAAATTCAAGCCGCAAAGTCTGAAAATATTTTGCTCTCGCTCCACGTTAAGGCGACGATGATGAAAATCTCCGATCCGATTATCTTCGGGCACGCGGTTAAGGTTTATTATCAGGATGTGTTTGCTAAATATGCCGAAACCTTTGATAAGTTGGGCGTAAATCCTCATAACGGGATTGGGGATGTCTATGCCAAGATTCAATCCTTACCAGTAGCCGAGCGGGAGAAGATCGAGTCTGACATTCAAGCAGTGTATAGTACTCGTCCCCAACTCGCGATGGTGAATTCCGATAAGGGGATTACCAATCTCCACGTCCCCAGCGACGTAATTATCGATGCGTCGATGGCTGCGGCGATTCGGACTTCGGGCAAAATGTGGGGCGCGGATGGGCAAGCGCACGATATGAAGGCGATGATTCCCGATCGCTCTTATGCGACGATGTATCAGGCTTGTATCGAATTCTGTCAGGAGCATGGTGCATTTGATGTTGCCACGATGGGAAATGTCGCCAACGTGGGCTTAATGGCGCAGAAAGCTGAGGAATATGGCTCTCATGACAAAACCTTTGAAATCCCCTTTGATGGGGTGGTGCGGGTGCTAGTTGCCGCTGGTGAGACATTAATGGAACATCAAGTCGAGCAGGGCGATATCTGGCGGATGTGTCAGACGAAGGATTTACCGATTCAGGATTGGGTGAAGTTAGCGGTAAATCGCGCCAGAGCGACGGGTTGCCCGACGATTTTCTGGTTGGATCCAGATCGCGCTCACGATGCGAATATTATTGCCAAGGTGACGGAGTATTTAACCCACCACGACACGAC
>NZ_JANLWO010000576.1:0-2408 GCF_031364565.1 Chamaesiphon sp. OTE_20_metabat_361 | reverse complement strand
CACACGATCGTTCAAAAAGATCGCTGGTTTAAGTCAGATGCGATCGATTAATCGCGATTACCTAAATATGCGCGATTAGGATTGAGTTTATTCATTTATTTAATTTTATAAAGATCGTGACAAAACCAGACCCCGCAATCTTTTTCAATCGAGAAATGGCCGCTACTTATGACCAAAGGAATACTGTGTTTGCGCCACTGCGCGAAGCCCTAAATTTTCTCATCCACGCTATTCTTGCCGAACTGCCGAGCGATGCGCGGATTCTCTGTGTCGGTGTTGGTACTGGAGTGGAACTAATCGATTTAGCTCAAGCATTTCCCCAATGGCAATTCACGGGGATCGAACCTGCGGCACCCATGCTCGATATCTGTCGCCAACGGATTGCCGAAAATGGTCTTACTTCCCGCTGCACTCTTCATGAAGGTTATCTCGATTCATTACCTCCAGTGGATTCATTTGATGCGGCAACTTGCTTGTTTGTTTCGCACTTCTTGATGCTCTCAGAAGATCGGCGTCACTTCTTCGAGCAGATCGCTGTCCGACTTCGCCCCCAGGGGTATTTGATTAATGCCGATCTAGCTGCCGATCTTGCTGCTTCAGAATATGCCGACATGCTGAATGTTTGGCTGCGGGTGATGCAAGGTGGCGGTGACGTATCCGCAGAGCAGATCGCCAAGGTTCGTGCCGCGCACAGTCGCGAGGTGGCTGTGCTGCCACCATCAGCAGTCGCCGCAATCATTGCGGCAGGTGGCTTTGAGCCACCTGTGCAGTTCTATCAAAATCTGTTGATGCACGCTTGGTATGCCCGCCGACAATAGCGATTATTTGGTAATTGCCTCCCAAGCGGTAATAACGGACTGTAACGACTTGGGTACACGCTGTTTCTCAATGCTAGTATAGCTGACGCTACTACCGATCGATTGGAGCGTGACTGTCGGCACATCCGCCACAGATGCCGAAGTTAGATAGTTCAATCCATTGAGGTTGGGCAAGCCTTGACGCGATAATACAGCTTTGAATCGATCGAGTCGTACTGGGTTCAGCGTGCGTAATAGTACCGGACGCGATCGAATATTCGGTGCCGTAACTAGGCGGGTAACTTTACCATCTGTTGAGAGGGTGTTAGTAATAGTTCTACCAGTTAGATCGCCAGATGAAGAACTAGTAAATAAAATATTGGATGCTAGCGCAGCATCAGTAGTCGCAAATGTAATCGCGACTGGAGCTAGAGCCTTGCTAGCGGCTGAATTTTGGACAATGCGACTGGCATTGCGATCGAGATGGTACACCCAGCTAGATCGTCCATCAGTTAGGACTGCTTGCCAACCGGGAATCGCAATTTTGGTACAAGCGCGGCGAGGTGTGAAGATTCCCAGACAACCATCAAATGTGCGGGGATTAATGGCTGTGACGCGGAGTTTATTTAGTGGGACATTCAATTCTCGACGGGCAGCTTGCCGTAACTTCCGGGCTACTGGTAGTGGTAAGACAGCTTGGGGTGAGGTTTCAGTGCGCAGATTTGTACCCGTGTTATCGGTGCGATAGACATAGCTCTGGCTGCCATCAGTAGCTTCAACGAGCCAACCATTGACGACTGCTTGCGTACAGACTTCATCAGTCTTGCCTAAGCCCAGACAGCCATCCGGCCAAGCTTGAGCCGAAAAGTTCTGGACTTTGATGCTCGCTGGCGGCACTTTGAATCGCTGCACCATGTCTCGATCGATCTTATTGGCGACTCCTTTGGGTAGGACATTGGTTTGGGCAACTGCGGCAGAGCTGAGTGGTAATAAGACTGAGATGGGTGCTAAAATCGCCATCCCAATCGCCCAACAACTACCCAAATAACTATGAATTCGACCTAACATATATCTAATCTAATAACTAACTTATTAGACTTGTTAGATAGTCTTTTAGTTTCAAATTAATTGAAATTCTTTAGCTATTGTCGTAACTTAGTAAGATTATAAATAGCAGACAACTACGGCAGAAAATTATTGATTTTGACAACCAGAGATGCTATTTTGTTCCTGTAAAGAGCATGGGGAACGTGCCAGCCGATCGGCATCAGGCTCCATTCCCGATCGCGATCGCGAGTGCTAATCCGCATTTTTATCCCCAAGTTGTTGCTGCTTTTGCCTATGGCGCTCATACGGCGGCGATCGGACAATTAGGCTATGCACCGAGGAGGATCTTACCGATCTCAGATGCTTTGCCGATCCTGCTCATTGGGGGTACCTGTGACGGCGTAGATGCTATCGGTTTATTCATTAGACTACGCTCGAACTAATTGTCATTTACACAAAATCAGTCAGTGCGATTGTGATTCCGAGTTGCTCGGCTAACGCACTGACTGATGATGAAAATTGTGTCAAGTTTGTGAGCGGAAAATGTCCAGAGATATTAGAGTT
>NZ_JANLWO010000574.1:0-2327 GCF_031364565.1 Chamaesiphon sp. OTE_20_metabat_361 | reverse complement strand
CTCGCCGCCAATCGTGGGATGTTATTTGTCTTTTCGCCACCTCGTCCAGTCAGCTTCTGGATGAAAAATACGCTGATTCCACTCGATATGGTGTTCTTGTCGAATGGCGTAGTCAAATATATCAGTGCAAAAGTCCCACCTTGTAAAACAGTTTCTTGTCCGGGTTATGGTCCAGATTCCCAAATTCCGATCGATAATGTCATTGAATTACCAAGTGGTAGAGCCGCAGAACTTCGCCTCAAAGTGGGCGATCGCTTGAAAATAGAAACCTACTCAGCCAAAATACTGAAATATTAATTGTTTCAAAGAGAAAGGCTATTAGCTGTGCTAAAATCCATCTTTAAATAATAAAAAACTCATTAAATTTACGGATACTCGGATTTTAACTTTAGACAACTACCGTATTCTCACGGATTTCAATTGGGTGATAACAAGATTAAATATTTGTAACTGCTACTTTCTGAATTTCTAGACTTGGAAATCGAGGCGTTGCAGTCATCATCACAAAATATCAAAATTTAAGGTCCATCACATCTTTAGACTCAGAAACTGCTGTCATCTCATTTCAGTCACTTCTGTACTCCCGATCGTTATGGATCGATCTGCGACTAAAAGCATCATTAATTTAAAATCTTTTTGAATCTTTCTGTAATTTAGACCGCAACCGCTGAAGATCCAGAGCAAACATTGCTTATCCCCAAAGCTCTAGGTGAGAACATTGGTAAGGTACTGACTCTGCTCTTTATTTAATAAACACATTTTTAACATTTAGCCGGAGGTACGGCAATGATCTCATCTACCCCAGTGACAAAATTAATTCGATTCTTGCAAGAAGACCTAGCGATTTCGGCATCTTCGATGGCGATCGTCCTCAAACAAAACGAGCACAATCCAGGCCCACTGCCGATGCTACTCTGGCAGTACGGACTAGTTACGATCGAACAACTCGATCGGATCTACGACTGGATGGATGCAGCTTAGGAGGCTTTAAGCTTTGGGTTTTGGGCTTTAGGGGATAGGACAGTTGGTAAAATAGTGACAACCCACTACAAGCGCGTCCCCACCGCCGCCAGTAGCATCTCATCAAAGAATTCTGCTAAAGGTATCCCGGCGGCTTTGGTCATCTCCGACAGTACGCTCGTCTTGGCAAAAGAGCAAAACAGTCCCGCTTCCAAGAACCACGGATTGCCCTGCGGATCGACCCGAAAATCAAACAGACTGTAGTGCCGACAGCCGAGCGCGACATGGCACTTTTTCGCGATCGCACCTACTCGCTCGGTGAGCGGATCGCGCGGATCGACGATCCATGACTTATTGCCATCCTTGGCGGCAAAGTCCAAATCGCCATCATTCTCCTTGAGCTTGTCAGCATAACTGCGAATCGGTCGCATTTTGGCATCTAAGGCGTACTCTTCCAGTGGAAGACAGATTAGCGTACCAGCTCGATCGATGACCCCACAGCGGACTTCTCGCCCCAGTTCGATGAATGTTTCTGCTAATACCTCATTGCTCTGAGCCAAAGCTACTTGCAATGCGGCATCGTATTCACTAGCATCCTTAGCTAAGGTAACGCCGATCGAGTTATCCCCATCCATCGGCTTAATCACCAATGGAAAATCCAGTGTCAGAGGATCTCCAGCGCGGAGCACCTCTCCTTTGGGCACAATTACACCAGCAGTGGCAACAATTGCCTTCGTCTTCGCCTTGTCAGCAACCAATGCCATCAGTGCGGCAGGATTACCCACATACGGAATATTCAACAAATTGAATAGGGCGCGATACTGAGTCATCCCTGGGATGCAAAACATCTGGGGTACCATCACATCGATCTGAAGCTTTTCTAGGATTGGGATAGCTGCTGCTAGTGACAGAGGCTGGGCTAACGCGATCGCCTCTTTACTCAGATCTATTGGAAACCGCCAAGTTTTGTCGGGTGAAATATAGGCAATGTGAAACTCGTACAGAAGTGGATCTGCGGTGTTCTCCAGACAATCCCGCGCATACAATCGCGATAAATCGCCGTAAAATTCGCTTACTGCCGAACCAACTAAATGAAGAACTCGTAATTTAGACATATATGAAAATAAGAGCGTTGCAGAATGCAAGTATGATAAGGGATATTTTTGATGTCTAGAAACATAGGTAGGGGCAATGTCTTGACTGAAACGCACGCTGAGGAAACCTCAGCGCGATTTCGGTCGCTTCATGAATTGCCCCTACCTATGTTTTCATACCTTAATTCAGCAATGCAAAAATAAGGATTTTTGAGGCAATGGTGGCGGTGATGTCGCTCGATCCATAATCGACGAGCGACATCACCGCCATTA
>NZ_JANLWO010000558.1:0-18028 GCF_031364565.1 Chamaesiphon sp. OTE_20_metabat_361 | reverse complement strand
TATTTACAATTGCAGATAAGCCAATTATATCCGAGCAACTATCGATCGCAAGCATAAGTCAAAATTATCGGTAGCGAATTAGCTACGCTCTCAATAATCTTTGGATATCGACGATCTTATCTGGAAACGATCGCGGCTGGATCGTACCATTAGTAAAGGTCAATTTTTCACAATACGTTCCATCTACTAAATCTCGAAAAACTTTTAATTCGGTAGTTTGCAGATTGACTACCCAATATTCGAGGATTCCTGCTGCTGCATAGATTTCTTTTTTCAATCCCAAGTCTTTCTTGATGGTAGTATTGGCAAATTCAATCAACCAAAAGATATTTTCAGGATAAGGATGGTGTTCTAAATATATCGTACCCAGTGGTTGCACGATGGCAATGTCGGGCACAGGTTCCGAATCATTTGGTAAAGTAATTGGCTTGGCATCGCGGATTTTCGCTCTAGCTCCTAGCAACTCACGCAGATATTCGGCTACCTCAGTGTTGTAGTAAGCATGGGATTCTCCTTCTGGAGACATAACAATAATTTCGCCCTGTAAAAGTTCTACCGATTGTTGGGATAGCCCTTGCGAAAGAGCATCATCGAGTAGCCCCATCTCAATTAGTTGATGATATCGATCGATCGACCATTTATAAGCAGTAATAGTCATATACTTACCAGCTAATGTCCCAAATCTAATTTAACATCACGCATCCCGATCGAACTGACGTTATGTTCTAGCTCAAGGGGCATACTAACTTTAGTAAGACGCCCACCGCTAAATTTTCCGCATCGATATCTCGCCAGCTATGAGCTACTGTATCAATCCTCTCTGCCCCGCTCCTACTAAAAATAGCCATGACACCAACTTTTGTCTGGCTTGTGGAGCGAGACTGTTCCTCAAGGATCGCTATCGCGCTCAAAAGCTACTAGGGCAAGGTGGATTTGGGAAGACTTTCAAAGCAGTAGATGAATACCAGTCAAATCAGCCGCTGTGCGTTATCAAACAGTTTTCTTTTAACAGTGACAACGCGAAAATTCGGCAGACTGCGCTAGATCTGTTTTATGAAGAAGCAAAGCATCTGGAGACATTGGGGAAACACGCACAGATTCCCGAACTGTTTGCTTATTTTGATATTAAAGGGCAACCATATTTAGTCCAGCAGTTTATCGATGGGCAGGATTTACAGCAGGAAGTAGTTCGAGATGGAGCTTTTAACCAGCATCAAATTCGGGAATTATTATTCTCGTTACTACCAGTTTTAAATTTCTTACATCATCAGTCGCCGCCAATTATTCATCGGGATATTAAGCCAGCAAATATCATCCGTAGGCAAAGCGATCGATTGTTGGTATTAGTAGACTTTGGGGCGGCGAAACAGGCTACTCAAACGATGCTTGCCAAGACGGGAACTGTCATTGGTAGTCCTGAATATGTGGCTCCAGAGCAAGTCCGAGGTAAACCAGCCTTTGCCAGCGATATCTATAGTTTGGGTGTGACTTGTATCTATTTATTGACTCAGGTTTCGCCTTTCGATCTGTTCGATTTGAGTCAGGATGCTTGGGCTTGGCGTGATTATTTAGTCGATAACATTGTTGATGAAAGCTTGGGTAAGATTTTAGATAAAATGATTGCCAATGCCTTGTCTCAGCGTTATCAATCGGCAAGTGATGTGTTAGTCGCATTAGGTACACATCGAGCTGCTGCAAAAGTTGCTGGAGTTCGAGATCCTGTTGCTGTAAATATCGATCGACAAGCAAAAATTTCGCCAGAATCAATCGCCAGACAGCAATCTCAGCCTCACGATCGCATTAACATTCCCGAGCTACAACCATTTGGATTTGAGACGGCACGATTAGTTAGCAGTAAAACTTTGTGGGGTAGTAATAAGTTAATAGTCAAAAAATCTTCAGGGCAAGCCAATCGCTTCTTTGAAGAATTAAGTGGTGGCGTCAGGCTACAAATGGTAAATATTCCAGCCGGAACTTTTATGATGGGCGCGCCGGAATTGGAAGACGGTAGTAGTGCCGCTCAACGACCGCAGCATCGAGTCAGCGTACCTTCATTCTACATGGGCAAAAACCCCGTAACACAGGCTCAATATGAAGCGGTGATGGGAAGTAACCCCGCGTATTTTCAGGGCGGCGATCGACCTGTAGAGACGGTTTCCTGGCATGATGCGATCGAGTTCTGCCAGAAATTATCTCAATTAACCGCTCGTCACTACCGACTCCCTACCGAAGCTGAATGGGAATTTGCCTGTAGAGCGGGGACGACGACAGCGTTCTATTTTGGGGAAACAATTAGTCTGGAAGTCGCCAACTATCGCAGTGAAGAAACTACCCTCGTGGGGAGTTTTCCCGCTAATGGCTATGGGCTAGATGACATGCACGGAAATATCTTGGAATGGTGCGCCGACAATTATCATGGTAGCTACATAGGTGCCCCCGCAGATGGCAGTGCTTGGGCTAATGAAGCTAACCCCACCCGTGTGTTGCGAGGGGGTTCCTGGTACAGTAAGCCGAGCTATTGTCGGAGTGCAGCGCGGATCTATTACCAGCCCAATCATCGCTGCTCTTATTTTGGGTTTCGGGTAGTTTGCGATCGATCTTAGGTTTAGGTGCGTTACCCTTTGTAATAACACACCCTACGGTATTTCGAGCGGGTAAAGTAGTCTAGATCGACAAGCCCAATCTCAAGCCCATCATGGCATGGACGACCATTAATACCAAGATTCCACTCCCAAAGTAGGCGTGGACTTTCCTCAGTTCGGGCTTATTACCGCCGAACCCGGTGAAGGAAATTAAGCTATTAATCGTCAGAAAAGTCAGCAGTAAGGTAGCTGTCAAGAAGTGAGGACTAGACATCACGGCATGTTTTTGGATGACTAATGACAAGACTCCGCCAGTCGCTCCAAATGCCATGAAGGCAAACATCGCTGGCATGATTTTCCGATGCTCGGACTTACTTTCGATCGCGGTTTTGGGATCTGTCGCCGTCAAAATACGTCCTTTCCAGCCAGCATAGGCACCATAGCCACCCATCGCAAACATGACGATACTCATAAAGAACGGATGTCCCCAGTGAGTCAGTGCTTCGGGAAGATTGAGGGCGCGAAATTGACTGGCTAGCGGTTCTAATAGTTCTGTTAAATTTTCGCCCATGATACCTGTCCTACGATCTCTAAAACTGTGTCAATCGCCATTGTACAGGGGAGTTATCGATCGAGCCAAGTAGATACGTCAGGAGATAGGGGAACCAAGGTAAAAACGTTTGCTGACACCGTACGGTTAATGGGTAGTTAAAACCGCTGCTAGGATCCAAATCTAAATTTAAATACTAACTTTGGCTCTAAATATCAGCTTGTCACTTTGTCGATAGCCAACATATCGAACGGTAACTAATTCATCTGGATTTGCCATGCCTTCGATTAATTGATGCCAGCGCGGCTCGTAACTAATCTGTTCGCCGATCTCACCAATTACTGTGACATTCCACTGCTGAATTAATAGATCGATCGATTTTAATAATGGGAAAATTTTACTTGCGGGAAAATCGGGATTATTCATGGCGGCAGCTTTAGCCGCTGGAAAGTAAGTTAAAAAAGACTCGATCGTCTGTAAACTTTGAAATTGAAATTCAGCTTCGAGGGTTGCTCTCTGTTGGTTAAATTGCTGCTGGAGATGTTGATATTCTTGCTGGAGGGTTGCTAATTCTTGGCGATCGGCTGTAGAGTTAGATTGCCCGTCAAAGGTGGCGATCGCTTCGGTGACGGAGATCCGGAGAATGCTGGCGATTTTGACTAATGTTTGCCAGCGGATAGTGCCTATTTCACCCGATCGTAATTTACGAATAGTGCGATCGGAAGTTCCGGTTGCTTGATATAACTGCTTAAAACTCATAATCCCGACTTGCTGCATTAATGCTTGCAATTGCAATGTCCGGTCTAATTTTCGATCTTTACTCATTTAAAATAGTCACTAGATACTTCGCAAATAGGTAGGGGTAATTCATGAATTACCCCTACCTATTTGCGAAGCAGATTGGCGATAATTACTTAACTATCTAACAAGCTTCTGAGCATCCAAGCAGTTTTTTCATGTAGTTGTAACCGTTGGGTGAGTAGATCGGCTGTCGGTTCATCGCTAGCTTTTTCGGCACTAGGATAAATCGATCGAGCCGTCCGACAAACTGCTTCTTGTCCTTCAACGAGGAGTTTAATCATCTCCGTGGCTTTAGGTACGCTAGTTGTTTCGGGAATCGAGCTGAGTTTGGCATATTCGCTATAACTGCCAGGTGCGGGAAATCCTAATGCCCGAATCCGCTCGGCAATCAGATCTACTGCTAAAGCTAGTTCGTTATATTGAGTTTCAAACATCAAGTGGAGAGTTTGAAACATTGGCCCCGTAACATTCCAATGAAAGTAGTGAGTTTTCAAGTACAAAGTATAAGTATCTGCTAATAGTCGAGACAACCCACCCGCGATTTCCTCGCGAGTATCTGCATCGATTCCGATATCTACTTGCATCATTGTTGCTGGTGCTCCTGAAAATATTTACCAATCCCTACTTACTATTCTACTCGCAATTTTATCTAGACTGGCGATCGCGTTGACTCAGTATGCGCTCTACTCATTTGCCAAGCGCAATCTCCGCTCGCTGCTAACACTTTACCTACAAGCTTGAGTTAATCTAGAAAGTAGCGTTTTTACTAGTTCGAGCAATGCCCAAAATTACTGGTGCTACAAAGTTATTAGGTGTCATCGGCAATCCAATCTCGCATACCCTCTCGCCGCTGATTCATAATGCGGCAATCGCCAAGCTAGGTCTAGATAACTGCTACGTGCCATTTTGCGTCCAGCCAGCTCATCTAGCCGCTGCCTTAGATGGCTTTGCCAGCATCGGTGTCATCGGCTGTAGCGTCACCATTCCGCACAAGCAAGCGATTATGCCCCTCTTGGTGCATGTTACCCCGTTGGCACAAGCCGTAGGTGCCGTAAATACGATTTGGCATACCCCCGCTGGCTGGCAGGGTACAAATACTGACGTAGCTGGATTTATCAGCCCGCTCATGGCACTAGCACGAGACTGGGGACAGACAACGGCAGTAGTCTTGGGAAATGGGGGCGCAGCTCGCGCGGTAGTCGCAGGATGCCATCAGTTAGGCTGCGGTAAGATTCAGGTATTTGGTAGAGATGCCGCTAAACTTGAAGAGTTCAAGTCGAGTTGGCAACAGATCGAACTTAGAGTTAGTAATTGCGACATTCACACACCTGTAAAGATCGAGACTTGTCTGTGGGATGAGTTAGCAACTATTAGCGATCGCGATGATTTATTAATTATTAATTGTACGCCGATCGGGATGTCTCCCCACATCGAAAATAGTCCGATCGGTGCTGAATTTTTCCAAACAATCGGTGCTAATTCGATCGCTTACGATCTGATTTATACACCCCGTCCGACTCGGTTTCTCCAACTAGTACAAGCCGCTGGATTAGTCTCGATCGATGGTACGGAAATGTTAGTTCAACAGGGAGCCATTGCTTTTGAATTATGGTTTCAACAGCCAGCTCCTGTAGACATTATGCGCCAAACTCTAATCGAACATTTAGATAGTCGGTCTTAATTATGCCTAACTGTTTAGAGTTATAATTAATTGAAAATAAGATTCAACCTAACTACTCAAGTAGATTTAAATATATGTCTGAAGCTACTATTACAGCAGATATTAGTGCTATTAAATCTCAACTGGAGACAGAGATTAGCAAATATCAAGCGGAAATTTATTTACGGCAAGCCAAAATTCATGCTCTAGATGTCTTTGGCGATAGCGATACAGTTGAAAGTTGGCTGATAGAAAAGAACCCCGCCTTAGATGGCGTTACTCCGGCTACGCTATTAGATAGCGCAGCCGGATTAGAACAGGTAATCGATTTGGTTAATGCCATCAGACACGGTGTATACATGTGAGTAAGATTAATCAATCGTCCACAGCTTTTTAATTTTGATATCCGCATGTGGAAATAGAATTGACATCATCGATATCCGCGTTGCGACAACCCACATCGGTTTACAAGGATATGCCCATAGGATAGGATAAACTAAAATATTGATATGACTGAGATTGTCAATAAGTGGGGTAATAGCTTGGGAGTGAGAATTCCTCAGCCTGTAGCAACCGAGATTGGTTTGACTGTTGGTACAGAAGTAAATGTCGAAGTAGTCAACAACAAGATTGTAATCTCGCCAGTTAAGAAAAAGTATCAACTTGAGGACTTGCTAGTTGGCGTTACGCCCGAACTAATTGGTGGTGAATACGATTGGGGAAAACCTGTTTGCAAATTGTCTGATTGAACTACCACTGCGGGTCTAATTTTGGCTGTAACTAGATCGGAATTGGGGAAAAGTACTAAGACAACATCGCCTTGTTTATAGCTGGGATTTGGCGGCATCATAATTGTCATAAATACTCATCTCTGGACTGTCCCAATCATCAGCAAAAGTAGTCAAGCTATTGCGTAATGATTCTGCTTGCGATCGATCGATCCCCCGCGCAGCTAGCTCGACAGTAGTATCTTCAATAAAAGTTACAATTACCTTAGTCTCTTGGGCAACATTGCTAGGCAAACTCTTTAGCTCGATGCGACCGTCTCGATAAACGCCTTCTAGAGTAGTTAACATTTTTCTTACCTATAAGCTCCCAGCATTTGCCGTAATACATCAAGTGTACCAAAGTTTTCAGAAAACATAGTAACAACATCAGGTTCCTACTACTACGAATGGAATACTGTCGCCATGCCAACTCTGAGACTAGATGAGCGAAAATAATCAGATAGTTACAGGCTCTAAACTCTAGGTACGCCTAAACCACGCATATCATTACTGATTTAGACTGATAATTTAGTATTTTCGGCTAAAAATTAGTCATTCAGCCCAAAAATGGACTGATTGTCTTGACAATTGCTATTTTCATGAGATATCGTTATGGTTACTCACACAGGACTAACCATCATGGACAGTAAATCTCCTAATACCAATGTAATTTTTCTAGAGACTGAAAGAGATGCACTCGATCAGGCGACTCGGAGTGCCGCGACTTCTGGCGCGAGACTATTCATCTGTCATGTCTACGAACAAGGCAATCGAACGCACTTAGCATTTTCGCTATCGTTAAAACTACTTCTCGAAATTGCAAAGTTAAATAGTGCAGATGGTAAAAAAAATAAGTCCAATGCAGAAGAGATGATGAATCGACCTCTAATGCAGCCTCATGTTAAAGAAATAGCAAAGTATCTGGTAAATACAGAGGCTTATATCTTACCCCCGTTTATTTTCAATTCGGATACTCCAATCAAAGTGTTTGCATTTGGGAGTGGATCTGTTAAGTTTGGATATGCCGTAATTTCTAGTGACGTATTGTTATATGTTACTGATGGTCAACATCGACTTAAAGCAATTGAAAATGCAGTAATAGAAAGACCAGAGCTATATAATGATAGTGTGACAGTCCTAGTCGTTCAGGAAGAGGATCTGGAGCAAATTCATCAAGATTTCGCTGACTGCTCTAAGAATAAGCCTATTCCTCCAGCATTAAGGGCATCATTTGATGTTAGTGATTTTCTATCTAAAATTACTCGCGACCTTACCAAACAATTAGATATATTCAAGGGTAGAATCGATAAAATATCAACTACGGTTGGTAAAGATGTTAATTACATTTTTACTATGAGTCAATTAAGAGTTGGTGTGTCTGAATTTTTATTTGGAACGAGTAATAAGAATTTAGATTCATATACAGTAGAAGATTTGGCGGTATACAAAGCTTCTCTTGAAAAAGCTAAGTCTTTTTATCTTGAGTTTGCCAGAAACAATACTACCTGGAGCCTGTTATTCCAGCCGCCATCTCAATCTAATAATTTATTAAACTTTTACAATCTGCGTCAAGAGAGAATTGATTTTAATTCAGTGGGTTTTATAATCATTAGTAGAATTGGGCATTTAATTTTATCTGAAAATAATTTTACAGAAGAGAAAAACTCAATCTTAATTAAGGCGTTAGCTAATTTAGATTATCGACGGACTTGTAGCTTATGGGAAAATAGCGTGGTGATTGATGATGATAAAGGTGGTAAAAGAATAATTGCACAGAGAGCAGCAATTAATAAAGCCATCAAAGTTGCAATCTCTGAAATTGAAAGACAAACAGGAATTAGCCTAAATTAATACCGAACCTAATTATTGATATAATGTAAATAGGTGAGGTGAAAACATCTCATCTATTTGCATTATTGCAAAATTGTATACTCAGAGACTACCTTGTATGGCAGAAGCTACCACACTACCACTCGAACAGCGCAGTGTCGCAGATTTCATAGAAGATGTTAGTAAGTTAACTGTTGAAATCCAAGAGCTTTACTGCATTGATAGTATTCCCTGGATTTTAGGTGTATCTTGGGGAAAAGATTCTAGTACTATTTTACAGCTTGTCTGGAATGCGATCGCTACATTACCGATAGAAAAGCGTAAAAAAAAGGTTTATGTAATTACTACCGATACGCAGGTAGAAAATCCGATAGTATCTAATTGGGTTCGCCGTTGTATCGAGCAGATAAAAACTCAAGCAGAACTACTTCAACTGCCGATCGAGGCGCATCTACTCAAACCAGTAGTTAAAGATACGTTCTGGAGTAATTTAATTGGCAAGGGTTATCCTGCACCTAGAAATGGGTTTAGATGGTGTACCGATCGATTAAAAATTAATCCTGCTAACCGATTTATTCGTGAAGTAGTACAGGTAAATGGTGAAACTATCTTAGTTTTAGGTACTCGCAAAGCTGAAAGTAGCAAGCGTGCGATGACAATGAAAAAGCATGAGAAAAATCGAGTTAGAGATTATCTCAGTCCTAATGCCCGTCTCCCTAATTCATTAATTTACAGCCCGATCGAGGATTGGCGGACTGATGAGGTGTGGATGTATCTGATGCAATTTCCCAATCCTTGGGGTGGCAATAATCAGGATTTATTTACTCTCTATCGAGGTGCGACTGCCGATAATGAATGTCCCTTAGTCGTCGATACATCTACCCCTAGCTGTGGCGATTCGCGCTTTGGCTGCTGGGTGTGTACGCTCGTGAGCAAAGATAAATCGATGGAGGCAATGATTCAGAATGATGAAGACAAAGAATGGTTGCAACCATTATTAGATATTCGTAATGAATTAGATATTCATGACGATCGCGACAAGCGAGATTTTCGGCGGATCTATGGTAAGGTCGAACTATTCGAGCGTAAGTCTAAAGAAGATAAAGAAGTAACTGAAGTAGTGCCAATCCCAGGGCCATATACTAAGTTTTGGCGCGAACATTGGTTGCGGCGGGTACTGGAGGCGCAGGTACAAATTCGACAAACTGCACCGCTAGATATGCAGGATATTACGCTGATTACTGATGAAGAGTTAGGCGAAATCAGACGAATTTGGTTAGAGGAAAAGCATGAGTTTGATGACAGTTTACCCCGAATTTATGAGGAGGTAATGGGCAAGACTTTTCAAGATAATCGTATTCAAGAAAAGAAATTATTAGGTGGGGATGAGTGGTCGATTTTGGAAGAAATCTGTAGTGATGATGCTATGCACCTGGAATTGATGGCAAAATTACTCGATACCGAACGTCAACATGCGACCAAATCACGGCGGGGGGTTTTTGAAAACCTCGAAAAGTGTTTTGATAGTAGTTCGCGATCGAAAGAAGAGGCAATCGCAATCGCACATGAAAAGCGCGATCTCAAGGAGGCGGCGAGTCAGGGTAATGTCGATAAGGTTAAACAATTGACTTGGGCGCAAATGAAGTTTAAAAGTGAGGAGGAAACTGATTAATTAGCGATCGATACTTGATCAGTAACTAAGATTTTCATCCCTTCACGGGCGACGATCGATCCAGCAAAAGTCTGTTGTGATTCTACCTCGATCGCGTCCATAAATTCATCATTATGATTGGGATCGTGATGAAAAATAACTAGCTGTTTGACATTAGCAGCTCGGGCAATTTTGACACCTTCTTGCCATGTCGAATGTCCCCAGCCGACTTTACTAGTTTGGGGATGATGGTACTCGGCATCGGTATACATCGAATCATAGATTAAAACGTCAGCGCGATCGGCTAATGCTAAGATATTGCGATCGAGTCTGTCTGGAAAATGCTCGGTATCGGTAATATAAGCCACAGCATAGTCTCTCCAGCTCACGCGATATCCCATCGCGCCGCCGGGATGGTTTAACATGCCTGTCGCGATAGTTACATCGCCCAATTTTATCTCGTCGTTATAGTCGAGATTGTGAAACCGTAAATTTGCCCCCATTACCTGTAATGGTACGGGAAAATTGGGCTGATTCATCTGATCGTGCAATCGGTGTTCGATCGTCACGCCGTGGGGAATTACACCGCCGTAAATATCAAATTCATTTCCCTCCATGAATGCGGGGGAAAAGAACGGAAATCCCTGAATGTGATCCCAATGGGAATGGGAAAAAAATAGATGTCCGCTGACGGGAAGATGACTGAGTAAGGATTGCCCGAGGACGTGAATCCCGGTGCCCGCGTCAAAAATTAGCCGATAGCCACCGACTAACATTTCCACGCAGGGCGTATTCCCGCCGTACTTGACTGTGGCGGTTCCCGGACAAGCAATACTGCCGCGTACGCCCCAGAAATGAATGATAAATTGGTCTTCTGGTGTGGACATGGGATCGGTTGGTAGCTTAGCGATCGTCGGGACATAAGTTATTATGCCCACAAAAAGGAGGTTCGCTCGTGAGCTGCCAAAAATTGCGGCTTTGGCTCAGAGTGTATAGGTAAAATCCTCGACTAGTAATCCAGGTACCCAGCTACCGCCGAGTTGCCGACGACTATAGGTATCGACATCGGGAATAAATTCCACACTATTTGTCAATGCCATCAGGTTATCGCCCCAACAACGGTAGAGACTCTCATCAAAGCGTAAATTGGCGATCGGCGCAACGATCTCGCCCCGTTCGACCCAGAAACAGGCATAGCGAGTCATCCCAGTTACTCGACCAGTCGGTCGATCGCTCCAATTGAGATAATGGAGATTGGATAAGTATAATCCTGTATCTAAACTTGCTAAGATCTGCTCTGGGTGGAGATCTCCGATGCCGATCT
The DNA here is from genome assembly GCF_031364565.1 of Chamaesiphon sp. OTE_20_metabat_361. Taxonomy (NCBI): domain Bacteria; kingdom Bacillati; phylum Cyanobacteriota; class Cyanophyceae; order Gomontiellales; family Chamaesiphonaceae; genus Chamaesiphon; species Chamaesiphon sp. OTE_20_metabat_361. Next base: position 6,863 of record NZ_JANLWO010000558.1, on the reverse strand, counting down.
CTGCCGAGCGGAGGGATTCGCCGCGATTTGCGCCATTGGCGGGTTTTTGATATTCTTTAGCGGTACGAGCATTAACGAGGGTATTTGCCAATTTACCTCGATCGATCAGCGTCAGGTTCGCTGGGGCAATTTCGCCCAGTTCGTTAAATCGCGGTACCAATCCCCGTTGGAAATTTTCCGAAATCGTCAATTGGGATGAGAGCGATTGTTCGCCGCGTTGCAGTGCGCCAAAACAGCTTCTACCCTGCTGCAAAGCCGCCTCGCTAATTCCTCCCCAAGACAGCATCCCTAACAGGTCGGCAGTCGCCGCTGGAGCTAGGTAGGTGCGATATTTGCCCCGCTCGATCGTTTTTAATGGTTGCTCTAACCGAGTGAGTTGATTTTTAGACTCGGTAATTTTCGCTTGGTAAACCGCATCATCCCAGTGACTGCCAGCTAAAGTACCTTTGACAGCTTGCCCGGTACTGGTAAATAGCGAGTAATCGAGTGTATATGACTGGGTAGCAAACCAGTGTTTTTGCCCGCTGCTATCGGCATAACCGCGCATCACCACTCCGCCAGCATATAAACCCGTGAAGTCCAGATTTGCTACCACTGGCAACAAAGTAGTTACTACTTCGGCATCTGGCAATAGTGTCCCAGCATGTACCTCATGACTGGTAGCCGTCCCCGTGGGCAATACTAAATAAGGATCGATGGGTAACTGCGGCACTTCTAAACGCAGCGATGCCAACGCGGCACGAGCTTGGGCCAGATCGATTTCTGAGTCGCCAGTAAAGGGGAACTCTACCGAACTACTCCGCTGCTGGGCAATCAACTTTAGTTGGAGACTCCCATCGGTGACGATGCCTGTCTGGCGCACCTTGGCATGATTGAAGCGAGTAAATTGACTGACCTCACCCTGCAAGCGTAATGTAAATTGTTCGTCTGCCTGGAGGCTCTGGATTAAGCCTGCCAATACCCGGTCGAAACTAGCTTCTAATCGATCTATCACAGCAATTCATTTAGTAAGTGGATCGGCTCTCGATCGCTCAATTCTTAAGTTAAAGACTGAGTTGAGAAGTATATATTCTCAAGTATATAAATATTATTGGCAATTGTTGGCAGATCGAGACTTGAATGGTAAATTATTTAGACAAGAAGTTAATTAACTTCACTTAGGACATCAACTGAAGTTTAATTTCAATCTCATTAAAAATAGAGTAGTACTTCGATCGCGATCTCAGATATCAGTCTAGGATAAAATCATAGCAAATATTCTTAATTTGGCAATATAAATCTAGTACTCATTTGCCGATTATCTCGTGCATCTTATTGGCGATCGCTTGTGACTCCTGCTGGAGAAAATCAAAGAAAGTACTGGCAACAATGGACAATTGCTTATTATCAGGATAGATAATATACCAATGACGCTCGATCGGGAAATGTTGAACATCCAAAATTGTCAAGCCAGATAGCGCCGCTTCGTGTGTAAAGGTATGTTGGGATAGTACCGAAATCCCTAAACCTACACCAATTGCTTGTTTGATTGCTTCATTGCCGCCTAGTTCCAGCCGTACTTTTACCGATACCCCATGCTTAGTTAGGAGCTGTTCGACAGCATCACGGGTACCCGAGCCACGTTCGCGCATGATGAATGGTTCGTTTTGTAACTTGGAAATCGGGATATTTTTTTCTTGAGCGAGGGGATGGGTTTTGGGGGCGATGACTACTAAGGGATTTTCTAAAAATGGATGTAACACCACATCTAAGCGATCGGGAATTTTACTAATAATATAAAGATCGTCCAGATTTTCACTCAATCGCTCTAGCACCCGTTCGTGATTGGTGATTTCTAAGGCAACATCTACACCAGGATAGAGTTGACAAAAAGGCGCGATCGCGCGCGGCATAAAATATTTAGTAGTAGTGATCGTTGCCAGTTTGAGTTTACCCTGCTTCAAACCTTGAAAGTCGGTAATTTTCATCTCAAACCGAGACAATTCATTAAAAATTTCGCGACAGGTAATTAATAATTCCTGTCCGGCTTGGGTGAGATAGAGCTTTTTACCGATTTGCTCGAATAGCGGGATGCCAATGTTTTGAGTGAGCTGCTTGATTTGCATCGACACGGTTGGTTGCGTCAAAGATAACTCCTCTGCTGCCCGAGTAATACTAGTTAATCTCGCAACAGTTTCAAATACTTTTAATTGATGGAGTGTAGATTGACGCATCTAAGTTAATTAATAATTGACAATCCATCGAGCTGTAACTGGCGATCGGTTCGACTTCATCAAGCTATCTTAGCTTGGAACCATCCGACAAATTTAGCATATCTGCCGAGGCTAGCGGTTAGGATTTTGATTAATCTTCGCCATCGTCGAGATCGGTCAAAGAACAGTCTAAAATACGACATAGCAAAACTACCTGTCTAATTGTCAATCTAGGTTCACTGCGTCCTTGTTCCCAGTTACTTACCGTCTGGTCTGTTATTCCCAATGCGTAAGCGATATCCCTTTGAGATAGATTGTGCTGTTTGCGGAGACTGACGATGCGTTGGCGTAGCCTCTCAGAGTGAGAATCGGTCAATCCCATACTCGATCACAAATTAATTTAGATAAAATAACTTGATATACCCTAAACTAATTTGTAATAATCTTAACTCATAACCTCCTTCATTAGGCAGATGATGAAAATTTTCTCGTTCTTTGCTGGTATTGGCTTCCTCGATCTAGGCTTTGAAATGGCTGGCTTTGACATTGCCTATGTTAATGAGATCGAACCATCATTTTTAGGTGGCTATCAGTACTCGCGGAGTCAGATGAAATTATCACAGCCAGAATATGGGTACGATCTGTGTAGTGCGGCTACTTTACTTGAACCAGAGAAGGCAGCGAAGTTTAGAGATTTATTAATTGACGCAAAAAAGGACGGTTCTCCGATCGGGTTTATCGCTGGGCCACCTTGTCCAGATTTTTCAGTTGGTGGCAAGAATAGAGGTGGTGGGGGAGAAAAAGGTAAATTAACAGAGACTTATGTCGAACTTATCTGTCGATATCAACCAGATTTCTTTTTGTTTGAAAATGTTAAAGGTTTATGGTCTACTGCTAAACATCGATTATTTTACGATCGAATGCGATTAAGACTAGAACAGAATGGATATTTGATTACAGATAGTCTGATTAATGCTTTAGAATATGGCGTTCCTCAAAGTAGGGAAAGAGCAGTCGCTATTGGATTTAAAGCGGATTTAATACCAATGAAATCGAGTCAGGAATTAGGGTCTCAATTTTCATGGGATAGAAACAAATTTTTTTCGATAGAGAAGATCCAGTCCTATCCTTGGTCTAAAACAGATCCATTTGGAGAAAATTTATCTTTAACTTGTCCTACTGGAATACCTGTCAATTTAACAGTACAGCATTGGTTTGAAAAAAATGATGTAAATCATTATCCTAATAGTCGGCACTGTTTTACACCTCGTGCTGGACTTGTTAGATTTTTATCTGTGCTTGAAGGTGATGATTCCAAAAAATCCTATAAGCGTTTACATAGATGGAGATATTCACCTACAGCTTGTTATGGAAACAATGAAGTTCATTTACACCCTTATCAAGCAAGAAGAATATCGGTAGCAGAAGCTCTAGCGATTCAATCACTGCCTCCTGAATTTGAGTTGCCAGCGGACATGTCTCTTACTGATATGTTTAAAAGTGTTGGAAATGGTGTACCATTTTTAGCTGCAAAAGGACTAGCAATGACAATAAATAAGTTTTTATCTGATAATTTTAGCTCGAATCGATCGACAACTATAAATCCAAGTTATCGTTTTCAAACTCCTCATCTGAAGCAACAGCTTTTCCCTCTCGATCTCGTTCGATAATTTCCTCATATCTTTTCCAGTATTCATCTAATTGACTACCGCATGTTATATTGACTTCAGAATCTATCGCTCGCTCTGTATTACTAGTGTTCATATTTTCTTTGAGCCATACTTTTAACGCACTTCTCGTTCGATTCGATCGACAATATCGAGGAATGTCAATCCATCGATATTGAGAGTGGGATAAATAGCCTCGAATTCATCATTTTTCCTAATTGCCATCGAGCGCAGTTACTTTATAGCTGAGTATTAGATTCAGCTTAATTTAGCAGGTTTTGAGTACCATTGTGGCGATTTTAACTCAAAATCGATCGAGTCTAGTATGCACGTATCTCAACTCTAATATCGCGCCAAGATCGAGATTTTTACAAAAGCGTAAACCTCTTCTGTTATCTTTGCAACTACAAATGGGAATACTAGCTATATTATCGATCGAGATCCCGATTTGCGCTGTGAGTATAATAATTAAGAAAAAAGATGGCGGATTTCAGTTTAAAAGTGAGACAGAGCTTGAAAACTTTGTGTATATCCACTTAGATAAACTGATAAACCTATCACCGATCGCTAGACAGTATCGAATCGGCACTGAGATTTGTGATGCTTTAGCAACTGACGAGCGCAAAAGATTGACTATTATTGAGTTGAAAAATGCCGAGGATAGATATATCGTTCAACAACTCACGAGATATTATCATGGGTTAATAGAGCGGAAACCCAAATTAGATGGAATAGATTATCAAAAGCCAGTCAAACTAATTGCGATCGCGCCATCATTTCACACACACAACTTTGTAGACAAAGTATATAATAAACTGGACTTTGAATTTTTTACTTTTGACTTAACAGTCAGCCAGTCAACAGGAGATATATTTTTTGAGTTAACTAATGCCGATACAAAGAAAAAACACATAGTACAAATTCCAGAAATTAAGCGTAGCAAAGTAGCAAAAGGGCTGGAAGCTGTAAAAGCAGAAATTAATTATGATGAAATGATTGATTACTATATGAGGCTTAGTTACTCATCTAAATTAGGTTTAGATCCATTGAGTCCCGAGCAGTTGAGAGATCGATCGATAAAGTACACAACAAAATGTACTAAAGAATTTAAGATAAATATCCAATTCATTAAAAAATCTGAAACAACGCAAAAATCTGTGAGTGTAAAGTTACCAGCAAAGATTCGAGTTGCAGATTTTCTTCAATGGTGCGATCGGTACATCAATGGTGGGATTGAAGGTCGTGGATACAAACATCGATACGTTCATAAAACTCGCGCTGGTGTATTTAGAATAAGACTCTGGTTTTATGATGTTCAATACTATGCGATTAACTAATTGAGACGAAGCTGTAACTAATTTACCCAACATTAGCCATCAATCTTACTGTAGGTCTATCTGCACTCGAGGGACTGCGTAAACAACTCATGGGCAAAGTTACGATCGCGACTGTATTTCCTAACATATCGAAAAATTCGACACTATAGCCAGTCTCTAATCCATCAACATCATGTCTTTCTACTACTGTCCCAATATCACCTACAGATAGGCTTTCTTCGGGGAGATCGCACAATAAAATTACATCTGAGTAAAGAGGGAAATCCATATTATTCTCCAAATATAACTAGTCAGGAACTAAAGTTATGAGCCGAGGGAAGTCGGTATTTATATCTATTTGCCAAACTGTTTTGACAAATAGCAGTCGTTCGACCGGGGTGATAAGATTAGCACTAATTTGATACCTGGTACCATAGGCAGTTTCGGTGATTAGATTGACATCTTCAGTTAAATGAAATCTGCGGATATCCGTTTCTAGCTGCTGCCAGTTCTCGATCGAATAACCAAATTGAATTAGTAACTTTGCCTTGGCTCCAACACGTTTGTGCTCGGTGTTGAGTAAATATTCAGTTAGTTTAGATGCTTCTATTACTGCTCGATCGCTGTTGGGAATTTTCATTCTCACATAATTTGATGCTAGCACGCATAAAAGTAAGGACGCTAGTAGAATAGCGTCCTTAACTTAAATCAGAGATTACTCAACACCCTCAATCCGGTCTTCAACCTCCTGATAGAGGTCGCGGAGCATATCGAGATTCTCTTGACTCGTCTCCCAATAACCGCGCCCATTCACCTCAAGGAGCGTCGAGACGATCTTGCGGAACGAGTTGGGATTTAGATCCATCAACCGTTTACACATTTCCTTATCCTTGATAAAGGTGTCATTGGTTTCTTCGTATACCCAATTATCCACCGCACCAGCCGTTGCACTCCAACCGCTGGTATTCACCAAGCGTTTCGAGAGTTCGCGGACGCCTTCATAGCCGTGAGAGAGCATTCCCTCGTACCATTTGGGATTGAGTAACTTGGTACGAGCGTCAAGGCGGACAGTCTCGGAGAGGCTGCGAACTTGAGCGTTGGCGGTAGTGGTGTCAGCAATGAAGGAAGAGGGCATTTTGCCGTCATCTCGGAGCTTGGCGACGATTTTGGTGGGGTCTGAGTCGTAGTAATGGGATACGTCGGTCAGACTGATCTCGGAGGAGTCGAGGTTTTGGAAGGTGACTTCGGCAGTTTTGAGGGTGGTTTCAAAGATTTGACGAGCGTTGTCCATCACGCCGGGGTTGTCGGAGTTGAAGGCAAAGGATTTGCGGTTGAGATACATCTCTTGCAATTCGCCTTCATTGTCCCAGGTACCGTTTTCGACGGCGAGGTTGACGTTGGAGGAGTAGGAGCCGGAGGCGTTGGAGAAGACGCGGGTGGCGGCTTGTCGCAGGTTGATGCCCATTTCTTCGGCTTGGGCTAAGGCGTGTTTGCGGATGAAGTTCATTTCCAAGGGTTCATCGGCTTCGGCTGCCATTTTCACGGCTTGGTCGAGGAGGTTCATCTGGTTGATGAACAGGTCGCGGAAGACACCGGAACAGTTAATGACGACGTCGATGCGGGGACGACCGAGTTCTTCGAGGGGGATCATGTGGAGTTTGTTGATCCGACCGAGGGCATCGGGAACG
>NZ_JANLWO010000534.1:0-2435 GCF_031364565.1 Chamaesiphon sp. OTE_20_metabat_361 | reverse complement strand
AGGATGGCAAATCCGCCTCGCCAGAGTCTAGTTTTGGCGCGGTAAAGTAATGATAATGATGCGATAGCCGCCACAAAAACAAGGCTAATTAAGATAACCTGGAATGGATTTCGCACCCACACTTGTTTATCTACAATATAGCCGAACACATCGACTGCAAATGCAATTAGGACGATACTCACCACCGAACCAGTCAGCCACCGACCTAATTGAGCATGTTCTGGGCCTGCACTGGGTGAAATTGCACTTTTGGCTCCTGTCGATACCTGCAACCGCCGCTGGCGAGTTTGGAGCGCACGATTGACAACTATGCCAATTAATGGAAATACCACGATCGCAGCAATAAATGGATGTAGTAATAAGATCGTATCTCTATCCATGAAAACCTCTTTAATATAAAATTTAATATCGAAGATAACTAAAAAAATAAAGGGGCAAAGGACAAAGATAATTCCCTCTTACCTTTCCCCCTATAAATACACAATGTTCGTACTAATAATTGCAAAAATCTAGCAAATCAGGCGATTACTTAACTTCATTTGCTGGAAATGCAGCTATTCTCCCTTTTTTAACAGCAACTACCACATCGTAAGTAGCGCAATAGGAGAAAGTGACATTATTGGCTTTGTTGTATAAATTGACGACCATTCCTGCCCCACCAGGTTGAACTCCCAGCGGTTCTAAGTCACCATAAAAGAACCGACGTAGCTGGTCGCCACCGCCAATCTGTCCCTTATTTTTAGTAATTAAACCGATTTTTTCCTGAACGGAGGGGCCTTCAGCGGCACTAGCAACTATCCCAACTGATGGAGTGAATGTCCCCGGTGCAACATGACCGACAGTAACCAATCCCAACAGTGCAGCACTGGTCAGTAAAGAAGTTAATTTCATAAAATTTAGGAATGAATATCGATAGAATGTGTTTCAGGTAAGCCCAACTGGCTCACTGAATTAACTATCGCAGCCAGCACTGAAAGCTATCTGAATTAGATCGATCGATTTCCTGAATTTATGCTGAAACTTTGCTCAGTTAAATCTCAGTAATTTCTCAGATTACCTACGAGATCGAGATCGCCTGCGATCCTCGATCAAAAGTACAACTATGCTGGTGCTAGCCAGAGCACTAGATTTCTCAGATAGATTTGGAGATCGGCGAGTGCCTGTGGTTCGGTCTGCATCGTGTTTCCGGGCGGCTCGGTGACAAAACTGGGGCAACCCATACTAATATCCCAGTTGTAATCACAAAAGTGATGAAATGTTGATTGGGCTACCGCTCTTCCCAGCAGATTACCTCAATCGTCTCGTTGGCGATTACCTCCGGTAGGCGTAGCCAACGAAAGCCACAATCAGGTTAAACTGACGATTTGTGACTAAGCTTTTGCCTGTAGCGATCTCCCGAGCATGGCCATTAACCGGAACTCCGACTGCACCCTCATGGGGATGGGCAAGAACTCAATGTGTCCAGACGAGTTGCATAGCGAACTACCCAAATTCATGTGATCGCGGGTAGTCAGGATGCCGCCGCCTTGCTGTCTAAATCGTGTAATGCCCTCACAGCCTCGTTGGCGTAGCCTCTCCTTTGGAGAATCGCCAATGCCATCAGCCACATCGACAGCAAACAACCACAGTTCGTCAAAATTATTCCGAGCGTCGTGAGACGACGCGCAAGCTTCAAGGGTACTCAGCACCGGATCGTTACCGTCAGCATCCGATTGGCGATCGCGGGATACAACCTCACATAATGGATTTCCCAATTCATCCTTGAGGGAGGACAGATACCGCTCCAATAACGAGAAGCGGGCGATACTCCAGTCATCATCAGTAGGGGTGATCGTGGTTTGTAGCAAAATTCGGAGCGGTTGTTTCATTGGCAATATCGCTCCGTATGACTTTGACCAGCAGACGCAGCACTGCTAATTCTCGCTCCGTGAGCGCGTCCGCTCGATCGACTCGTTCTGCTAGCTTCAGAGCAACTGTGGGGGCAATCTCCCGCTGCCCTTGATGCACCGATCTCACCGCATTCAGTAATTCTTTAGCGGTAGTATCTTTGAGCAAATAGCCTCTGGCTCCTGCTTGTAGCCCTCGATAGATATCAACATCGCCGTCATAGGTAGTTAGTACGATAATTCGGGCATCGGGGTCGTTAGTGCGGATTTGGGCGATCGCGGCGGCTCCTTCAAGTTTGGGCATCTGCAAATCCATCAGCGTCACATCAGGCTGGTGTTGCTGATAGAGATCCACCGCTTGTTCGTCAACTGATAAACTTAGCGAAACAGGTCGATCGAGTTCCCAACGATAAATGCCTTCACTGCTGATTTCAAATAGCGATCGATATAATTCTTCCGATTTCCTCAGTTCGTCGTCTTTCGCCTGACGCAGCGACCGCTTCATCTAGATTTTCAATCGTCAATAGTGCCTGAGCCGCAGCCGCATTT
>NZ_JANLWO010000502.1:0-3933 GCF_031364565.1 Chamaesiphon sp. OTE_20_metabat_361 | reverse complement strand
TTTTTGGCGACTACTAGTAGCTGGCAGACAGTGATGATGCGCGTTCATGGTATTGTTTTTCCCCTGAGAATGTGAGCTGATAATTGCTTACATAACGACTGTACGCGCTAAATCCAGTAAGTAAGTATGACGTGTGTCACTTTTTTTACACTAACCCGATCGCTTGACTGGTGGATCGAGCGGTAATCCTAAATCTTATACCTCAATCCCAGTGTGAGTTTCAGTTTCGAGCAAGCTACTATATTTCTATGTGTAAAGTTTTAGGTGTAGATTTGTGACGAAAAAGTGTAGATTTGTGATGGACAGTTGCTCAACTGGCACATGCCTGTTGTCAATTTGGGAATCTGCACGAGTGAAGATCCCCAGTGGTACCACTACCGACTGCTGTCGGAGAACTGAGCAGATCGTGGAGCTAAAAGCGCTGTTTTGCGTAAGTCCGTCTCAAAGTGCGATCTCACTGAAAAATCTGGGCATAATCTTAGATATGAAATACTCTCCACAGGATCGAAAGACAATCGCGGAGGTTGTCAGACATCGCTAGTACTCTAAATACTCATACCGCCCTCTCAAGCTCTGTAGACCTGTCACATCTAAAGAGATGCACATCAGTATCGAAATCAAAAATATGACAGACACCGATCTGCAACCACTTCAAATATTAGTAGCGGAATCAGATCCAGTAGAGATCGATCGGATCGTGGCTACAATCGATCGAGAATTCCATGCCGGAATTAAGATTGCCAAGAACTATCAGCAACTGCTAGAGCGGACGAATTTAGAAAGACCGCAACTAGTAGTTTTGGGGAAGATCGATAATGCCAACTACTCAGAGATCGCCCAGGCATGTCATAAAATAAAGCCCAAATTACCAATTTATCTCCTATCTTCGCAGGGCATAATTATTGATTCTTTTCGTCAATTAGTCAAAACTTGTGGTTTGACAGATGTGATTACTAGAGATGCTAATAGTCTCAATCAATTATTAGTAAAAATCGATCCAGCCCGGCGCGATCGGCGAACCATGCCTTCAGAAAAATTGACGACAGCTCACCCCAATCGTCAGCAGTTAACCAGCGAAACACTAGGCAGTAAACCAACACCAAATGTTACTGTAATATCTGCCGATCGATCGCTAATTCAGCCAAAAATATTCGGTCGAGATCTACTCGCAGCATTAGATGAAATCGTCACAGTTAGTAATAGTTATTTTGGACCGCTAGCACAAGGTAACTATTGGCGCAAGGCTCACGATCGCATTATTGATGAGTTTCCGGCGATGCAAAACTGGTCGGCAGATCACTTCAGTAAACTCAGTTGTCATGAGAACATGTTAGTGCAAGAGATAACACCCGAGGATCTTCAGAGCTTGAGGGTTTGGGTACGGCTATTTATTGAAGAATGCGAACGGATTATTATCGATTATCGCTCGATTCTCACTCATGCCAACCTCTCGCCGCTAGCAACAGACCTATTAATTAGATCCTAAACTCACCCACCCCATTATCTCATGGCAACAATTACGATTAGTATTGATGGTAAGCAAGTGGCAGCCGAGCAAAATTCTACACTCTTATCCGTATTTAAAGAACACGATATCTTAATCAATCAAATCTGTGGCGGACAAGGCATGTGTGCTTCCTGCCATTTTTTCGTAGTAGGTGGCACTGAAGCCTTGACAGCGCCAACCAAACAGGAACAGATGACCTTTCAGTTTACCAAGATCGATCGACCCGGTGCGCGATTGGCTTGTCAAACTCGGGCGATTGGTGAGGGGATTGTTATCGAGTTACCGCTCGGAACTTTTGTGGAGTCAGAGCAGGATTTAGAACGGAAGATCGGTAAAAAAGCTGACAAAACACTGATCCATCCGATGACTGGGGAAGTATTGGTTCAAGCAGGTAAGTTGGTCCTCCGCTCGGCGCTAGAGAAAATGAAAGAAGCTAGTAGTAAATTTAACGATCTTTTGTCAAACAAATAAATTTAATAGTAATAACGATCGTCAAACTGGGATTACTAAGCTTAACCAGATATATACAGTGCATTTACTACATTCTAACCACAACTGACATCTAGCAATCGCCACGCAGAGCTACATTATGATATCTCAAGATCGCAAACAAATAGTCCGAGATACACCCAATCCAATTATCTCGACCAAAGACGTAGCTCATTATAATCGATCGCAATTCTTTCAGTTTGATATGGCGCAAGGGAAGATTGCTGATTACCATCGTCAGCGCAATCTACTCGTTGGGGAAGACTTCATTGTTTCGCTACTAAAGGGACTAGAACATGAAGTGGGAGACGCAGCAGGATGGCTGTGTTATGAGATTGGACTTGAATGGGGCAAACAGGATGCCGTACTATTTCAATCTTGGTTTCAAGAATTCTATAAATTGACCTTAGAGACATCTAATTTGGGTTTTGCAATGGAAACATGGTGGTGGCCCTATACAGTGCAGGGATGGGGCACTTGGTCGCCAAATTTAGACAATCGGGCAAGTGGCTTTTTCTATGTCGATTTATATGATTCGGCAGTCGCCAAAACGTTGGGATATATGGGCAAACCAGTATGTCACATGTATTCGGGTATTCAGGCTGGCTTCTTTAGTGTTGCCTTCAAGCAAAATCTGTGCAGTACAGAAATCCAATGCTATGCGATGGGTAACGATTTTTGTCGATTTTTGATCGGCTCTGAAGAACGCATCCAAGCTGCTGAATTTTGGATTTCTTCTGGTGCCAAAGCTAATGAAATCGCCGAACGTTTTGAAGCTGGCGAAGTCGCTCCCGATCCCGAACTATCGATCGCCGCAGGTGCCGTATGAAAAGTCGCAAACATAATCGCTTAAAGAAAAATCCCTTAGTCCGGTTTATTCGCGGAGTCGTCAGATTATTGCGGGTATTATTTAGACCCCAGAATCGACAGCTTCGTGCCATCGAACAAGAGCAAAGACATCTGCGGCGAGTGGAGCTAGAGCAAGAGCTAGTACTAGAACGCCAAAATATCGAGTTGGAGCAGCAGGAACGAGCGCGATTAATTACTGTTGGGGAGCTACTCGAACAGATAAAATGGCAGACTCCTTCAGAAACAATAATTCAAGCAGCCGATTTAGTTGCCCCAGCTTACGATGTTTCTAGGAATTAAACCTTAGAACTAAAAATCGGTAGCGATCGCAGTTGCCGTCGCTACTATTGAAATTTTATTTAGATGGAATTGGTGAAAAATGATTACATTGTTAGAAGCATTAGTTGATGGTGCAGATGGCGCTTATGCAAGCAAGCAAGATCTCCGCAATTTGGAACATGCGATGTTTTCTTGGTCGGAGCGGAAAGAAGCTTATTTAGCACTCCAAGAGCGAGAAAAGTCAGTTATCGATCGCGCGATCGCCCTCATGCAGCCGAAGAAAGCTGCTCCAGGCGCTCGGGCGATGGATGGAGCGTATCTCGATCGCTGTCGTCGCGATATGACTTTGACGCTGAGATCTTATGCTTTAGCGATGCTGTTGCAAGATGAAGAAATGCTCAAGGATCGATTCCTGTATTGGCAAAGAAATATTCTGCAATCGATGGGTCTGCACAACTATAAAGGGATTGAATATTTATTGGAGTCCATCTGTGCGGAACTACCCAAAGAACAGTCCAGCTTGTTCCAACCTTACTTTAAACTCGGTCAAGAAACGATCGTATCGATGAATTAAAACAACTAGCCAAACAGTAAGTTGCACTCGCAATTTACTGTTTGGCTTGCCTGTCTCAACTAGGAAATTTATTTTGTATGGCTACCTCACTGTCGATCGAATCTAGCATCTCTATCCCCGCAAATTGCTTTACGCCTAAAGGTTACGTCAAATCCCATCCAGCATCGGGATTGCTGTCTACTCGCTATGGCGATCGCTTGATTGCCGTGCCAGAATTATTACTCCGCAGTATCCC
>NZ_JANLWO010000449.1:0-9156 GCF_031364565.1 Chamaesiphon sp. OTE_20_metabat_361 | reverse complement strand
CGGTTACTGGGCGCGGACGGCTCCACCAGATACCTATCAAGCTCAAGCAATGGCACAGCTAGCCATCAAGAGAGGATTTAAAACAGTCGCCACGATCGCGATTAATAACGACTATGGTGTCGGCTTTGAGAAAGAATTTGTCACCGCCTTCAAAAAACTCGGCGGTACCGTCACTAATGAAGCTAATCCGACCCGTTACGATGCTAAAGGTACCACCTTCTCATCGGAAGTCAAAGCCGCCTTTACTGGCAAACCCCAAGCCATCGCCGCACTGGTATACCCCGATACTGGGTCGATCCTACTCAAAGATGCCTACGAACAGGGGTTGAGCAAAGGGGTGACGATTATGCTCCCCGATGGTGCCTACTCGCCCAAATTCCCCGATCAGGTCGGTAAAGATAAAGATAACAAATTTATCCTCGCAGGGGCGATCGGTACGGTTCCTGGGGCACATGGCAAGGCATTAGAGGACTTTAATAAAAAGTGGACGGCGACCGGAAAACCCCTCACTGCGTACCTCCAACACTCTTGGGATGCCGCTGCCCTAATTATGCTCGCGGCTCAATCAGCCAAAACCAATACTGGTGAAGGCATCGCTAGTAAAATTCGCGAAGTAGCTGGCGGTACTGGCAAAGAAGTGTCCGATCTTTGTGAAGCCATCACTCTGCTCAAAGCTGGCACAAAAATCAACTACCAAGGTGCCAGCGGTAATGTCGATCTCGACGTTCAAGGCGATGTCGTCGGTACTTATGATATCTGGCAAGTCCAACCCGATGGTACGCTCAAAACGATCGACATAGTAAATATCCAAACCGCTGCTGGAGCTGGCGCAGCACCTAAAGCTGAGAATAAACCTAGCGACAAACCCGCCCAAAAGCCCAAAGTCGAAGGTAAACCCGCCGCCACATCCACGCCAGCAGTCCCCGGCAAGCAAGGATAAACTCGCAGCTTGGATCGAACAAAGTTACTAGTATTGAGAGGGTAGAGGGTAGGGGCAATTCATGAATTGCCTCTACTCTCGATCGTCCTAACAGCCTAAAGCCCAAAACCTAATCGATATTCGCCGTAATTTCACGAGTAATAAAAAAGACTCCGAATGCCCCCACAGATTGAGTACTGCGAGATCCTCTTTGGCGATATTCGATCGTCAATTTGCCTGCGGTAAAACAATGAGATTATTCGCGATTTCTAACTGAATTCGATTTTTTGAAATAACATCTCGCCAGTTTTCATATTCTACTGGCTGACAGTATCGATCGAGCTGCGGATTATATATACCTTCAATCCCGGTCATTACTTGCATCACATTAGTTGCCGCAGCCTTCACACCATCATCTGTCGATCGAGCGCCACCATAAAAATCATTACCAGGCCAAGAAACATGGTCCCACGCAACCATACTAAATAATTTTAAATTGGTAAAATTATCACCAGTTTCTGCATATTGTTGAGGTGTGCATAACTGGGGTTTGTTCGCATTTCCTCTTAGCAAAGGTCGAATTAATAAACTAATCCCACCGATCTCGATCCGCTCATTTTCGCATTCGCTATATGGATCGTAATAGACAGCTTTGATGTTTGTAAAATCTCGACCGTGAGTTTGCAAGAATCTTACCAGCATATTTCTAAGTTCTGTACCTAATTGACCCCTAAATACACCAGCAAATTGTCCGCAACCCATACCTGGAATTGTGAACAGTGCCATCTTATCCTCTTGCTGAGCGAGAGCGTTGACATAAGTAAATACGGGCAAAAATCGCCGCTCGTAGAGTCGGTAATATCCCTCAGAATCGATCGCGCCATCGGCAGTAACTTCCTCCCAATCTACAGGCGTTATCCGATTACCGTTTCGCAGCAGTGCGCCTGGAGTAAAAATCAGCGTCGCAGGAAATGGAATTTCATGGATGTTGGGCTGGCGATGTCTGCCATTATCATAGACAGTGACGGGTGTCACGATACTCAGATCGCCTAAGATGGCAAGTTCATCTTGATTCCAATCAATTCCATTACCATAAATCTCTGATTCGGCAAAAATTTGGGGACGTTTTGTTCGCATCAATAGTTCGATAAACTCGGGAATAGTGACGCGATTGAGATCGATGTTTTTTAAGCGATGATGCAAGTATTCACCAGCTCTATTACCAGCTTTAAGTCGAGCGAGATACGCGATCGCGTTCTGATATGTTTGGAGATTAATTAAGGTTTGATAATTTTTCATATAAGTAGGTAGGTGCAATTATTTATAAAGTAGACTATACCTGAAACCTAGTTGGTGGGCAGTGCCCACCCTACGCAATAACTTCCGCCTGGAGGTTTCCTCCAGGTTGTGTGCGTCAAGACAAGCAGGGGGATTTGGATTTTGAAACGAAGTCCAGCCGACTAGTAAATACCCATTCGCCCGATCGGGACGAGGGACGATAAAATAAGATGTAACTCTGACTGGTTTTTTAGTTGCTTATCGACGATCGCCATCCGTTTACAACTAGTTCGGGAATTTCTTTTTTTAGATAGATGATTAGTTATCTCAAAGGCATCGCCATTCAGATCCAGACTCCGACTAATACTCGGTCTATTTTAGTACTGGAAGTCAACCAAGTGGGGTATGAATTACAGGTACCGCAGCGAATGGCACTTGAAGTGGCAATCGGTACCGAAATTCAGGTATTTACACATCAGCAGGTGCGCGAAGATGCGATCTCTCTCTACGGCTTTAGTTCGACAGCCGAACGGGATTTATTTCGCCAGCTAATTAGTGTCAGTGGGGTTGGTGCTAGTCTGGCGATCGCGTTATTGGACAAACTAGGACTCGCCGATACGGTGTCGGCGATCGTCACTAGCAATATCCAACGCCTCTCGACAGCGCCAGGAGTGGGTAAAAAGACTGCCGAACGTTTAGCACTCGAACTTCGTAGTAAACTAGGACAATGGCGAGTCGCCTCTGGATTGAGCGAATCATTACCCCTGACTAGTCTCAATTCAACTATGCAGGCTGAAGTTGAAATGACATTGTTAGCTTTAGGCTATACAAATGATGAAATTCATCAGGCATTACAAGCCATTAGTCAAGATAGTTTGATGGTCAAAAGTCCCAACATTGAAGATTGGCTGCGCCTAGCGATTTCTAGCCTCCAATAAGTCGATCGGTTATGGATAATCGCCGCTGGTATGGTATTCTAATGTGTGGCTTTCATCATTTTATCGTGATGTCAAGAGCATCCCAGCATTACAACTCAAATTACAACACAGTCCTCAATATTATAATTTAAGATTATATTACATGTCCTCATCACCCCAGACCGAAGATTTTGATGATGCTGAGTTAGTCACACTCACCGATGAATTTGGGCGTCAACTCCCTTGTTATATCGAACGCGAACTCGAACTCGATGGCAAGACTTATTTGCTATTATTGCCAGAAAATGCACCAATTGAAATTTTTGCTTGGGATGAAGATGACGATGTTACCGAACTAGTTTCTGTAGAAGAAGAAGCCGAAATCGAGCGAATTTTTGCAGATGCTCATGCCGTACTTTCCGAGCAAAATCTCGCGCTCAAACGGACGGCATTTACCCTCAGCGCAGTTGGTGAATTACCGCCGCTCGATCCGACTGAAGTAGTGACGATCGAACTAGATGAGGATGACGACCAATTAGAGCCAGAAGAGTTTCAAATTTTGGCAAGGTTTTATAACGAAGAACAAGAGTATGCCATTTGCACCCCTGTAGATCCGCTGCTGTTTTTTGGTAAAGCTGATGCCAATGGTCTAATTTCGCTCCTCTCCGAGGAAGAAGCCGAACAACTCCAACCCATGCTTGAGGATATGTTATTGGATGAAATCTAGCTCTGGAGGATTACCCTTGAAACAAGCTAAAAATACTCCGAGGTGGTTGTCGATCGCAACACCGCTCGCACTCCTGACTCTGCTAGCTGGTGGCGGCGGGATGCTGTGGTGGCATAACGTCACGGCACCACCGACAACCGACCCCAATGCCAAGAGTATCTCGATTCAGATCGAGTCAGGGATGACAGTCCAAGAGATCGGTCAAGAACTCGAAGCTAAAGGAGCGATCGAGTCCCAACTAGCTTGGAAACTCTGGACATCCTGGCAAGCTAGGCAGGGCAAAGGTTCGCCCCAAAAAGGCAGCTATGAAATCTCGCCCAATCAACCGCTTTCAGCAGTCGCCGCCCAAGTTATGGAAGGCAAAGTCGTCCTGTCGGGATTCACGATCCGTGAGGGGTGGAACATCAAGCAGATGGGCGAATACTTTGAAAAGCAAAATTTATTCAAAGCCGCCGACTTTGTGGCTGCAACTAAAGAAATCCCGAAAGATAAGTTTCCCTGGCTACCCGATGGATTGCCGCATCTCGAAGGATTTCTGTTTCCTGAGACTTACAAAGTTTCCACCGAGATGATTACGCCCAAAGGTGTTGTCACCCAAATGCTCAGACAGTTCGAGCAAATCGCACTCCCAGAATACCAAAAAGCGGCTGGAACCACCAAACTCAGCCTATTGGAGTGGGTGAGCTTATCTAGCATCGTCGAAAAAGAAGCCGTAGTCGCGATCGAACGCCCGAGAATTGCTGGCGTATTTACGACGAGATTGGCGAAAAATATGCGCCTCGAATCCGATCCTACCGTCGAGTACGGTCTGGGAATCAAGCAAACAGCCGATCGACCCCTCACTTTCGCCGAAGTCAAACGACCCAATCCCTATAATACTTACATGAATCCGGGCATCCCACCCGGCCCGATCGCGAGTCCGGGGATTGGCAGTCTCAAAGCCGTACTCAATCCAGACAGTACAGATTTATTGTTTTTCGTAGCTAAATATGACGGTACGCACGTCTTCAGCAAAACTCTGTCAGAACACGTCGCCGCAACTAACGCAATCCGTCAGCAGCGTCAATCGGGGCAAAAGTAAGTAATTATTACCGCTCGACATCATCGGAGCATACTTCGGAGGCGATTGTGTCTGCGAAGTATTTTTATACCAATCTTTAACTGAATAAAGACGGATCCAGATAATCACTCCAGACAAACTTTACCCTTTACCCTTTACCCTTTACCCCTTACCCTTTACCCTTTACCCCTTACCCTTTACCCAATCACATGGCATTATTCCCCCTCCTCCAACCAGACTTAGTATTAGGCAGCTCGGTTTTGAACTTGACACCAGCGCTACTCGCTCAGTATAAAATCAAAGGCTTAGTACTAGATGTCGATGATACGATCGTCCCGATCGGGATTGGCATCGCTCTCCCTGAAACGATCCTGTGGATTCAACAGATAAAGGAAGTAGTACCAGTGTGGCTGGTAACTAATAACCCCAACCAAGTAAGAATCGGCGCGATCGCCGATAGCTTATTGCTACCTTACTTCTTGAGTGCTGGCAAACCCTCCCGGCGAAAACTCCGTCAAGCGATCGCGGCGATGAAGATGGAACCCGCTCATGTGGCGATGGTTGGCGATCGCGTCTTTACCGATGTCCTCGCGGGAAACCGGATGGGCATGTTTACGATCTTGATCGAGCCGATTATCGGTGCTGATTCGTCTGTCGGTTTTAACCTGATTCGGAACGTCGAGTTTGCGATCGCTAGACGATTAGGTGTCTCTTTTGCCACAAAAGAATAAATCTTTATACTCCCTTACAAATCCTCATTATGTCGAAATATAAATAAATAATTAAGAAATTCAAGATGCTCGAAAAGATCTGGCATCATAGTTTTATTGGAAATGGAGTCAGCCAAAATAAAGACTCTAAACATAATATAAAACTTAAAACATTTCAGAGCGTTAGCTGCCACAAATAGGCAGGTAGCGCTCTGAAACTTTTTAGATAGGTATTTTTACTCATTAATAGATTTTCTCAGTCCATCGCCGAAAGCCTCGATCCCTAACATGTATACTCCGATCCCCGCTATGTCTCAGACCCTAGTTATAAAAGTTGGTACATCAAGTCTGACCCGTAGCGATGGCAGATTGGCATTAGCAACGATCGCCGCCTTGATTGAGGCAATTGTGGACTTGCGTGCCCAGGGTTATCAAATTGTTTTGGTATCTTCCGGTGCGGTTGGAGTTGGGGCAGCGCGGTTAGGGATGACCGAACGCCCGAAAACGATCGCCCTCAAGCAAGCCGCCGCCGCCGTCGGACAAGGGATTATCATGC
Organism: Chamaesiphon sp. OTE_20_metabat_361; assembly: GCF_031364565.1. Taxonomy (NCBI): domain Bacteria; kingdom Bacillati; phylum Cyanobacteriota; class Cyanophyceae; order Gomontiellales; family Chamaesiphonaceae; genus Chamaesiphon; species Chamaesiphon sp. OTE_20_metabat_361. The sequence continues at coordinate 2,989 of NZ_JANLWO010000449.1, read as the reverse complement.
GGGTGTATGACGACTTATTTCGCGAGCATCAGCAGCCTGTCGCCCAAATCTTACTTACGCGGGGCGATCTCGATCGCCGTAGCAGTTATATCAATGCCTACAATACTTTCCAAGAGCTATTTCGCTTAGGCGTGATGCCGATCGTCAATGAAAATGATACCGTCGCCGTAGACGAACTAAAATTTGGCGATAACGATACCCTCTCCGCCCGCGTCGCCAGCCTGATCGATGCCGACTGGTTATTTTTACTGACCGACGTGGACAGATTATACTCCGCCGACCCCCGTAAATTTCCCGATGCCCAGCCGATCGTCCAGATCGATCGATTAGAGGATTTGACGGCTCTCCAAGTCCAAATCGGTACAAAGGGTTCGGAATGGGGTACGGGGGGCATGGCGACCAAAATAGCCGCCGCTGAGATTGCAACTGGGGCAGGTGTCAAAACAGCAATTACGCATGGGCAATTTCCACAGTACATCGAGCGGATCTTGCACGGCGAACCTTTAGGGACGCAATTTACCCCGCAACTCCGCGCCGATAGCGCCAGAAAACGCTGGATCGCCCACGGCTTGATCGCTGTGGGTAAAATTTATCTCGATGATGGCGCGGTACGAGCGATCGTCGCCAGTGGCAAATCATTGTTACCAGCAGGGATTAGCAAAATTGAAGGGGAGTTTGAAGCCACCGATGCAGTGCAATTGTGCGATGCTACGGGCAAAGAAATCGGGCGGGGAATTGTCAACTATAGTCGGATCGAACTCGATCGGATTCAGGGACATCAATCGACTGATATCATCGAGCTACTCGGCTACTTAGGCGAAGAAACCGTCGTCCATCGGGATAATTTGGTATTGAGCTAGGGTAGAGGGTAGAGGGTAGAGGAGGAACATCGATCGACTTTTTTACGCCCATTAGCTTAAATTGCGATCGTACTAGCTATGAAACTTTTATTGTCACTCTGCTTTACCCTTGCCCTGACATGCATAATTGTCCATCCTCATGTAGCGATCGCGGGTGTCAAAGATACAGTAAGATCGCAGCCACAACAACCGATTTTAGGCATCGCAGATCGCCGCATCGTTCCTGGTAAAAGAGTCGGCGCGATCGTCAAGACTACTACTCACTCAGACTTAATGAAATTATTCGGCGCAAAAAGGTTGAGCGAGAGTAAATTCTATGGTGTAGAAGGAGAGCTAGAGCTACCAATACCAACTACTACAATTAAGTTTGGTAACAATAGAGAGTTGCAAGTCATCTGGAAAAATAGTAAACGCGATCGAGTATTTATGACCATCGTTCGCGACCCCGATTGGCAAACCAAAAGTGGTATTCGGGTTGGGATGACTTTCCCGCAATTACGCAAGATTGCGGGTAAATTTCAAGTGAGTGGTTTGGGTTGGGACTACGGTAATTCTGTCAGTTTTCCCGCACTGAAAACCAATCCTTTTCTCGGTATGGGTATCAAAGTAAATGCTGATGACAAAGCGAGCGAGCAATTTCCCGAAGAGTACAGCGCTGTTGCTGGCGACAGGCTATTAGCTGACAACGATCCGCGCTGGCAAAAATTGAATATGCGCGTGAGCGCACTGGAAATTATTTATCAATAATCGGAATATTTCTGAACTATGATTTAGAGTGATTAAATGATGGACTATAATTAATATAAGGAGCTAATCATAGTCCATTAAAAATCATTCTAATCACAATTAAGAAAACCAATCTATCAATAGTCAAAATATGTTTAAATTATGATTTTTTTAGGTTAAATGATAAGCTATGATTTGCATGAGTAACTAATCATAGTACATCAAAAAATCATTCTAATCATAGTTCAGAAAACTATACTATAGGCCCAAAGACAAGCAATTATGTGAGTTGATTTTAAAATATTAAAATTGCTGTTTAAAAATTTAAACTTTGGCTGGAAAACAATCGGTGATATTCAAAGCTAGAAACCGATCGAGTGGTAAATACATCCAGTATACAGACATCTGCCGATCGCGACTCATGTGTTGAAAGCCCAAAGCCGAAGCCTGATATTCATAGCTGGGGTGAATAATCATTGTATACAGATCGCACAAATTTGGAAAATCTGCCTGCATTTTAGTTAAAGTTTGTTGCGTATCTTCTAAAAACAGGACGCGATACCGATCGAGATATTCGCGATCGATCGCCCAACTGCGAATATACACTGAGACGCAATCAACATCGCCAGCTTGCGCCATGACAAATGGATCGGTATCGCCGATCGCACTTAAATGTAGGCTCTTACTGGGGGCGACAAAAAAATTTGGTACCGAAGCCGCAACAGTTGGATACATGATATAAAAACCGATCGGATTGAGATTGTCCTGCCGACGTAATACGCGCATTCCGCGATCGTATTGACGCGCCCATTGGCGGAGAATATTCACAATTCGATGCGGTGTCGCTTCGGTATTGTGATTCATCCAATTGTAATTAACTGCGAGTAAATTGGCGATCGGAATGGCATCGCAACGCGGATCGAATTGCTCGATCTCGATCGTTACTTCTTTGGCAATCTCTGGCTCTAAATCTGCCACACTAGCGACGATTTCAATCCGGCTGATATTGCCATCAAATTGCTTGCGAATCAAGCCCAATGCAGCTAGTTTATCCAACATCATCCCCGCCGAGCGATCGCTCCCCCGATCGCGATCGCTATAAAACAATTCCGCAGCTTCGCGATGACTGCAACTCACAGGTCGATCGAGCAAAGTCAGTGCGAGTAACGGTGGTTTAACTTGCGGATTGCCCTCCCGCTGCTCCTTTACCAATAGATAGATCCACAATCTCAAAAAACACTCCGCCCGCGCCCGAGTCAATCCTAGCCGCTCCACAAGGCGATCGAGCAACTGATGCTGTCGATCGCGATCCAGCCACAATGCCAATTCTTTCGGTTCCATAAGTCTTGTATTCTCTCCAACGGGCGGGTAGGTAGTTTCGGTCTCGATGGAATTACCCCCCC
>NZ_JANLWO010000478.1:0-2157 GCF_031364565.1 Chamaesiphon sp. OTE_20_metabat_361 | reverse complement strand
CTCAAGCAAACGTCACGGCAGCAGATTGGGTCGATCGTGCTAACATGCTTGTCGTTCTGTTTCTTGGCGATCGTCGGTTGGCACTCGCTTCAGGAATCCAACCCTTACATGACTAGCGTATTGTCAAAAACTGGCGATCCGACTTTGGGACATGCGATCTTTCAGATCAATTGTAGTGGTTGTCATGGACTAGATGCTAGTGGACGCGTCGGCCCTAGCTTGCGCGAAATATCTAAGCGCAAGTCTCCTCATAGTCTGATCGAACAAGTTACTAGCGGTAATACGCCCCCCATGCCCCAATTTCAGCCCAATCCTCAAGAAATGGCGGATTTGCTCAGTTACTTAGAAACACTCTAGTAGGGCAGCTAGTGCAGGATGCGAACATCGCACTCAGGCCATCGTTAGCATCCCCTCTACCGCTGTTAAATCGATTCATGCTAGCGATTGCGCGGTTTCACCATATCTTGTCGCCTGAAGGCGGTAATCGATCGCTGACGACGAAAGCGCGGTCGAGTTGTCGATTCATTAATAATAAAAGGGCGGAGCAATCGATCGATTGCTCTGCCTTTTTATTACTTCATCCGATCGGTTTTAACTGTTGAGTTTTGCGCTTAAGATTTGATTGGCGACTTTCGGCTCGGCACGTCCGCTAGTTTGTTTCATTAGTTGACCGACAAAGAACCCCAAGAGCTTGGTTTTCCCGGCTTTGTACTGTGCTAATTCTTTCGGATTAGCCGCAATAATTTCATCGATAATTTTAGCTAATTCTAGAGGATCGGCGATCGAAGTCAACCCTTTGCTAGCGACTAGATCTTGTACCGAACCACCATGCTCGAATAATTCGGGTAAGATTTCTTTAGCAATTTTGCCGCTAATTGTCCCCTTGTCAATCAGTCCGATTAACTCGGCTAATACCGTCGGCGTCAGGGCAATATCATTAATACTGACTCTTTGATTTTTGAGATAGGCGGTAATGTCACCCATCACCCAGTTAGCGGCTTGCTTGATATCCGCACCAGCCGTAATTGCGGCTTCGAGATATTCGGCGACAGATCGATCGTCCGTCAAGACCCGCGTATCATAAGGTGATAAACCTAGCTCATCTTGATAGCGGTGCCGTTTTTGGACGGGTAACTCGGGTAATTCCGCTTGCCAAGCCGCCTTTTGACTATCTGCCAAAACCATTGGCGTCAGATCCGGCTCGGGGAAATAGCGATAGTCGCTAGCACCTTCCTTGCTCCGCATACTAATCGTGCGTTGGGTGCCTTCTTCCCACAATCTAGTTTCTTGGAAAATTGGCTCCTCATTACCAATCGCCGCAATCTGTCTCTCGATCTCGTAATCGATCGCACGTTGGATCGCACTAAACGAGTTCATGTTCTTGATTTCTACCTTAACCCCAAATTCCTTCCGCCCCACAGGACGCACAGAAATATTCACATCGCAGCGGAGGGAGCCTTCCTGCATATTCCCATCGCCTACGCCCAGATAGCGGATAATCCGGCGAATTTCTTGGGCATACTCAGCCGCTTCGACACCGCTGCGCAGATCGGGTTCGGAAACGATTTCGCATAGGGGGACACCAGTCCGATTGTAATCGACTAGCGAGTGAGTGGAGCCAGATAACCTGTCGCTCCCGCCATGTACGAGCTTCCCGGCATCTTCTTCCATGTGCATCCGCGTGATGCCGATTTTCTTGCGGGTGGGAACGCCAGCGTCATCGAGAATTTCGATCTCTACCCAGCCATGCTCGGCGATGGGGAGATCGTATTGGGTGATTTGGTAATTTTTGGGTAAGTCGGGATAGAAATATTGCTTGCGATCGAATTTACTATAAGCCGCAATCTGACAATTGAGAGCCAAACCCGCTTTGACAGCGTACTCATACACTTTCTCATTGAGTACTGGCAAAACTCCCGGCATCGCCGTACAGACGGGACAAATATTATGATTGGGGACGGAACCAAACTCAGTCGAACAGTTACAAAAAATTTTGGTATCAGTACTGAGTTGACAGTGAGTTTCTAACCCAATTACGGCTTCATACTGGATTTTGGTCGGGGTAGCTACGGTCATGCGGCTATAAAAAGTTGGTGTAGAGCGATAGATCCTTATATTGTATCGCGTTGGCGTTGGCGAAAGCCTGCTTAGGCAGAG
>NZ_JANLWO010000443.1:0-13261 GCF_031364565.1 Chamaesiphon sp. OTE_20_metabat_361 | reverse complement strand
ACTGTCGGTCAAACCTATCACGAACTAGCCAAGATTGCCAAAGATTGTGCCGCTGGTGCCGTCTTGATTTCAGCTTTTGCGTCGGTACTAGTAGGTGCTTGTCTAGTCGTACCCAAAGCCATGTTATTGTTCGTTCATTAGGAATTAGGCTTTGGGCTTTAGGCTTTAGGGGAAATCAAAGACTAAATTTGGATCGATCGGCTTAAGATGTGCGTGAGAATGGCGATCTTTGTTTTACACTGGATTAGGTTGGGATAGTGTAACGCATGATTTTAGTCATTGATAATTACGACAGCTTCACCTACAATCTCGTCCAATATTTGGGCGAATTAGGACAAGAATTACCGATCGCCAAAGATATTCGCGTTTATCGCAACGATCGGATTACCATTGATGAGATTGTTAGTCTCGATCCCGCTGGGATCTTGATCTCACCAGGACCAGGTCGCCCAGATGATGCGGGGATTACTTTAGAGATTATTCGCCAATTAGGTACCAAGTATCCAATTTTGGGCGTCTGCTTGGGACATCAAAGTATCGGGCAAGTTTTTGGTGGTGATGTCATCGCCGCGCCGATCTTAATGCACGGCAAAACTTCGGAAATTTACCACGATGGCACAGGTGTATTTGCGGGTTTGGACAATCCATTCACAGCTACTCGCTATCATAGCCTGGTAGTCGATCGAGCCACTTGTCCCGATTGCCTAGAAATCAATGCCTGGGTCGAGGACGGTACCATTATGGGCGTGCGCCATCGGGATTATCCCCACATTGAAGGGGTGCAGTTTCATCCCGAAAGTATTTTAACCAGTTCTGGTAAACAGTTACTGCGAAATTTCTTGACCTCGATCGAGTCTCAGCCATTAAGTGCAACCGTCTAGCGACTAACGAGGCGGTTTGGACAGTATTGTTAGTCTTAATTCCTGTGAGTTGCCCGGCAGTTTAAAGAGCTGTCGCTGGAAACGTAGCACGAGGTGCCAGCTGTGGAAGATATGTATTTCCGCGATCGAGTGCGTGTGCGTATAATTTGCTGGATGCTGCTATTCTTACTCAGCCATTTAGTCCAAGTCCAGACAAGTTAGTTAAAAGTTAAAATTCGATCGAGCCAAATTAGGTAGAGATCGAACTAGAAACTCCAGTAAATAACTCGATTCGGCGAATAGATCGAGCTATTTTAACAATCCCGATCGACTATTTATGAGTAGACTTGAGTTTCTTGCTCATGCGGAAGGCTGCTGTACCACCAATTAATGTGCCGATAATCGTAAATGGTTCGGGGACTGCTGTAGCTGGAGCGGGATCGGGTCCAAATGCAAACACAATGTTATTACTAAGTCCGCTAGCGAAGGTGGTGACTTGCCCTGTTGGCAAGAGCTTGTTGATTTTGCCAGAGCCGGGACTATCTCCAGCTACAGCGACATAAAGGTTGCCACTTGCATCAAATGCAAGTCTTGAGGGCTGCTTTAAACCGTTTTGGAACAACGTGATAATAGCTGTTGGTGAGAGCTTGTTTATTGTGTTGGCAGCATAATTAGATTGAAAAAGGTTACCACTAGCATCAAACGCAAGTCCATAAGGACTTGCCAGTCCTTGCATAAAAGTGGTAACTTGCCCTGTTGATGAGATCTTATTGATTTTGCCGGAGCCACTATCGGCTTCAAAGAGGTTGCCACTTGCATCAAATGCAAGCGCAGTAGGAAAACTAAGTCCTGAAACGAAGGTGGTAACGACCCCTGTTGATGAGATCTTGTTGATTTTGCTAGAGCCGAGACTAACTCCAGCATCGGCTTCAAAGAGGTTGCCACTTGCATCAAACGCAAGTGCATAGGGATAGTTAAGTCCCGTAGCAAAGGTGGTGATTTGCCCTGTTGAGGAAATCTTGTCGATTTTGCCAGACAAGGAGCCTCCAGCTGCATAAAGGTTGCCACTTGCATCAAACGCAAGCGCATCAACACGAGTGTTAAGCGTTACGAACGGGGTGACGACCCCTGTTGATGAGATCGTGTTGATTGTGTTAGAGCTATTATCTGCCATGTAAAGGACAGTAGCGTTTACAGCAGGGCAGGAGCCAACAGATGTAGTCAGAAGAACAATTCCACCAATTGCAATGCTAGATAGTAAAGAGCAATTTTGGACAGGATCTGCTGACACGAACGGAGATTTTGTTTTCATTGTGTAAATTCTATTAGAAGCTAAGAGATTCGGGGAGTAATTGAATCGATCTATTTATGGTAGCTATTTGGCAAAAAAAAATTTATAGCAATCGCTGTTTCAATGTTTAGATATAGTAGCAAAATATACTTTTCAAACATCCTCTAAGACAGCGATTGCTAATGAAAAACCAGAGCTTGAGGGTGCTAAACCTCAGCAAATTTAGTCGTTACAGTTTTTACCTCACTACTATCTAGAAAAGTATTTGTGTAGAAGAGATCGCCAACAAAATTCCTTTGAGTTGCCAAGAAGTTTAAAGAGCTGTCATTAACAATCTTTAGCCCAGCCCCCCATCGAAAATGTACGCCAGCTAGTCCGATAAAACCGCCATGTTCGGTATAAAAGTGACGTGAGGGTATTACCTGCGAAGCACATTTTTTCTGCAAATCGATCTCGTATAAATCCGCATAGTCTTCATTACTACCTCCTAAATTGTATGTGCGAAAACCGATCATGTAGATTTGTTGGTTGACATCCGTTAGCAAACAAATAGAGTCATAGGTTTCGCACGAAATTGTTGCTGAGAAAAGTATTTCTTGGAAGCCAGGATCATTCGATATCGGATTTCCATTAGACTTATAAAAGTCAATAGTATTTTTGGTATAAGCAGCCAATAAATAATACTCGGTCTCAGCGTCCGTGTAATTGGTAATGCCAGCAGCTCCAGCTCCACTACATTCTCGTATGATACTAAATGTTTCATTTTTGGGCGGTTTGCTGTCTGTCATCTCAGACAAATCATAGAAATGGATGAGCGATTGTGAGTAGCTACTGTTCTCGACAGGCACGATCAAATAATTCCCAATCACCTGTATTCCCCCAGGATGATTGTAGTGTTCGTCGGGTGTATAAATTTTGTGTACCATCTTCATGCTTTCCGTATTCAGCACGATAATAAACCCCTGCGAGTACCCCTTATTGTTATGAGAAAGCAGTAGGTAATTACCATAATGGGCGACTCCTTGAACGTGTGATTCGACCATATTTGGAATACGGAATTTTCCATTGAATTTATACAGTGTTCCTTTATTCGCAACATTGTTGTATGCAGTTTTCACATTTTGTAACTTAACATTTTGTGTAGTCATCGTTAATTCCTCAACTGGGTAAATAGGGGCTACTGAAATTAGTTAGCTCTAACGCTGGAAACATAGCATGAGGTACGAAATACCGAACATATGTATCTCCACGATCGATCGAGTTTGCGTATAATTTGCTCCATACTGCTATTCTTACTCAGCCATTTGACTGAAGTCTAGATAAGTTAGCTAAGTTAGTTAAAAGTTAAGATGCGATCGCTCTTCCCGATCCGGAAGACATCCTCTAAGTAAATGGCGATCGAGCGATCTCCAAATCTTCAAGACTCGATCGTGAAGCTTGCCGTAGGCAATCGACTCCCCCGCTCAAGCTACAATAGAAAGGCACATTTGAGAGGAGATCGAACCGATGGCAGTCCGTCAAAGACGCTATAGCAAAGAAGAGTTAGCTAGGCGTGGGCAAGAACTCTATGAATCTGGTATTCAACAACAAGTCGAAGTGGGCAACGATGACAAAATTGTAGCGATCGACATTGAAACAGGAGATTTTGAGGTCGATGAAAATATTGTGCCTGCGACTAATCGCTTGTTTGAGCGACATCCTGATGCCCAGCCTTGGGTAATTCGGATTGGGCATCGGGCTGTTTATCATTTTGGGGCAAGGAGTCTAAAGAAAAATTCATGATGCAGGGAGTTGTGAATTCAAAGCGCGAAGCAACGCTAACTGTTGTCGTCGGTAACTCAAATCGAGAATTTCAAGCGATCGACGTTGTGATTGATACAGGGTTCAATGGATTTCTATGTTTACCCTCTTCGATCGTAACTACCCTAAATTTACCTTGGAGTGGCTCTGATGTTGTCACTCTAGGCGATGGCAGCGAAACGTTCTTTGATTTGTACACTGCGATCGCGATCTGGGATGGACTATATCGTGAGATCGACATTGCAGAATCAGAAACAGAGCCGCTATTGGGAATGGCACTGCTTTATGGTTATCGGTTACAGGTTGATACGATCGAGGGTGGGCTAGTGAGGATCGAAATCTTATAGAGAATTCAATAATAGATTGCTTTAATCGATCGCCAAATCTTCACCGTTCGATCGCCACCACCCTTATCCCAACCTGGCAAAATCGACTAGTTACTTGCGTCGCTTGAGATCGCTAGACTTCATCTGCCGTCGCAGTCGCCATGCCGCCGTACCACCAATGAGCGTCCCGACAATAGTGAATGGTTCAGGAACTGCTGTAGGTGCAGAGTTGAAGGTAATTGATAAGAACCCATTGCCATTCCGGACGGCATTATTAGACACGATACTACCAGCGATCGCACTGCTATTGTAGATACCGTATGCACCGGATGGGTTGTATCCGTCGTATCCGCCGATGTTGTATCCACCGTATCCACCGTATCCGCCGATACCGCCGATACCTATGCCGTCTTCGCCGATACCGCCTCTGCCTGTGGGTCTGCCACGGCTACCTCCGTTGACAAGAACTATATTCTGGCTAAGATCGATACCAATACCCATACCGCCCATACCGCCCGCACCGCCGAAGCTGCCGTCGCCGCCGTCGCCGCCATTACCGCCGCCGAAGCCGCCATCGCCGCCACTACCGCCTGCGCTTGTAGGGAAGTCTATGCCACTGCCACCGTCGCCTCCCTTGCCGCCGTTGCCGTTGCCCTTTCCACCGAAGCTTACGCCACCGAAGCCGCCACCAGCACTAAGTAGGATCGTAGGGGTACCACTACTCAACTTGGTAGCCACAAAAGTTCCGCCGCCGCCACCACCAGAACCATCTTGAGCATAATTGAGTCCTTTACGGCCATCACCACCTTGACCCCCGATAATGATGCTCAAGATGGTGCCAGCACTAAGGTTAAAGTTAGCTTGAAGGTTGCCACCTAGTCCGCCTAGTATAGAATACGTTTTGCCACCTTGTGCGCCGAAGGCATCGATCGTGTAAATGCCCGTAGTAGTAATATTCACGGTATCGAGGGTGCCTGTATAGTTGAATGTGCCAGAATTATTATTACTGCCATTAAGAGTAAAACTCGCTGCTGCTGATGGAGCTGGAGCGGCGATCGCATATACGGTTGCGATCGCGATTCCCCAAAGGGGACGCTTCGCAAATGCACCTGCTACGGCTTGGGCGAAGCCTTTTTTGATTTCATTCATATCTTTTAGTCTTGCTGTTGCAAGCTCAGAAATTGGGGGTGGCGAGCGAAACTGTGATGTAAAAAAATATACTAAATCCACTTCTCAAATCTTTCTGTTGCGATCGAAAACCCAGGTAGCCCTCTTCCCGCCATCGCCTACTGCTCTGGCTCCCCTCTCCCAAGCTTGGCAGAGGGGTTGGGGGTGAGGGCAAGATTGGTAGGTCGTACGAGTCAGGCTTAGTATAATTTGCTGCATATTTTCATTCTTGCTCAGCCATTTAGCTGAAGTCCAGACAAGTTAGCTAAGTTAGTTAAAAGTTAAGCTGCGATCGCTGGTATAGCAGTATCGATCGAGTGTAGACTGCATAAATCGACTAGTATTAAGCACCAGCTAGAGCTGAAGCTCAAACCTGAATCAGACATGACAGCGCGAAAAAATAGCCGGAGACGGGGCGTAATATTAACAGCCACAGGCTATCAAAAACTCCAAACAGCAAGATTAGATCGCGAACTGACGGCTAATTTTGGGGTGCGGTATACCAATGAAGAATTGAGTAACCTGACGAAGCTCTCGCTGATGACACTCGCCAAAATTTTCACTGGCGCACCCGACGATGTTACTAATGCAAAGCCAATTCCGGTTGACAAACAGACGATCGATCTGTGTTTTTCGGCTTTTAATTTGACCCTAGAACGTGCTGACTATCTCTATCCCGATGAGTCCGCACCAATTTCTCCAGGTTTGGAGCTAGCAATTTTATCACCCCACAGCGATTGCCGCAGCAACTTCGTTGGCAAAGCCTCCCCTTGGGGGAATCGTGGTGAAGCCCCAGATGTTGCAATTTTTTACGGACGAGCGGGAGAATTAGCGCGATTGTCACAATGGGTAACGATCGATCGATGTCGGTTGGTAGCTATTTTGGGCATGGGTGGGATCGGTAAAACTACCCTCGTCACCAAACTCGCGCAACAGTTGCAACCGGAATTTACCACGATCGTCTGGCGATCTCTGCGTAACGCGCCAGTATTAACCGATCTCCTCCCAGAATTAATCGAGATTTTTTCTCATAAAGCCGAGATCGTCTCGCCGACGATCGATCTTTCCACGCAAATTACCCGCTTGCTAGAGTGTTTCCGCCAGCAAAGGTGTTTATTGATTTTGGATAATGCCGAAGCCATCATCCAGAATCGGGATGACGAGCGCGTAGATCCAGGCTATGCCGAACTATTCGGACGAATTGGCGCATCCCCACATCAGAGTTGTCTGCTCGTCACCAGTCGGGAAAAACCAGTAGCGATGGTTCCCTTAGAGGGAGCGCAATTAGCCGTGCGATCGCTAGTACTCTCAGGACTGACAGCTAGCAATAGCGATCTGCTGTTCGATGCCAAGGGGTTATCCACATCGCGCGTGGGGAGAGAGCGATTGGTAGAACTCTATAGTGGCAATCCCCTCGCCTTAAATATTGTCTCGACCTCCATTTGTGATTTGTTCGATGGGGATATCGATGGATTTCTCGATACTGATGCGGGGATATTCGATGATATTTGCAAATTGTTAGACCAACAATTTGCGCGGCTGTCACCTGCTGAGACAGTAGTAATGTATTGGTTGGCGATCGAGCGGGAGTGGTTGTCCCCTGCCGATTTAGATGGCGAGATCGTGCCAGCGACGACCAAACAGACGGTATTAACTGCTTTTTCATCCTTGGGAAGACGATCGCTCCTCGAACACAATCGCGGTAAATTCACCCAACAAGCAGTGGTGATGGAATATGTGACGGCAATATTTATCGATCGAGTCACCGCCGAACTCAGTACTTGGGACATGCACCAGCCACCCTCAACCCTACCCCTATTGCTGTCGCATCCGCTAGTGAAATCGCAGTCGCCCACATATATTCAAGCGATCCAAAAACGCCTGATTCTCCAGCCCGTGGCGAGTCAATTGAAATTAAAATTCCGGCAAACATCGGCATTAGATCGCTATCTGCGATCGCTCCTCGCTAGTATCCGCACTTGTTACCCAGACATCCCTCATTATGGCGGTGGGAATCTGCTCAATCTCCTCCGCCATCTGCAAATTGAGTTAACTGGTTATAACTTTGCCGGATTGACGATGTGGCAAGCCGACATGCAGGGCGCGAGTCTGCATGATGTCAATTTTAGCAATGCCGATCTGTCCAAATCCCTATTTACGAATACGTTTGGCTGGGTATGGGCGATCGATTTTAGTCCTGACTCGCAGCTAGCAGCGACTGGAGAGACGAGCGGCGATATCCGCTTGTGGCAAGTGGGTAGCGGTGAATTGCTCAACAAATCTCAGGGACATACAAGCTGGGTGTGGGCGGTGAGATTTAGTCCTGACGGGCGGGTGCTAGCTAGTGCCAGCCAAGATGGGACGGTAAGATTATGGGATGTCCAGACTAATCGCCTGATTCATATTTTACAAGCAGATAGCCGTCCGGTATTGTCGCTGGATTTTCATCCGGCTGGGCAGTTACTCGCTACTGGCGACGATGCTGGAGTGATGAGAATTTGGAATATCGCCAGCGGGAAAATTGAGAGTACTCGCGCAGCACATCTCCAGCAAGTGTTTTCAATTAGATTTAGTCCCGATGGTCGGCTAATTGCTACTGGTAGCGATGATAATACTGTCAAAATTTGGGATATTGCGACTGGCGATTTGTGCCATCACTTGACCGAGCATACACGGCAAGTATGGACGGTGAGATTTAGTCCCGACGGTCGCTTACTCGCCACTGGCAGTAGCGATGGGACGATTAGACTATGGGATCTGACAACGGTCGCGATCGTGGCAACTTTGCCAGGATATGCTGATTGGATGATGTCGATTGATTTCAGCCCAGACGGTCGGCTGCTAGCGACTGGAAATAGCACCAATGATGTCAAAATTTGGGAGATCGAACGGATTCGCGCGAACGATTCGCCACCGACTGCCATGGCCACCCTCCACGGACATTCCTCCCTAGTTTCACTGCTTAAATTTAGTCCCAATGGTAAATTATTGGTGACAGGCGGGGTCGATCGATCGATTAGATGGTGGAGTACGACTACTTGGCAAGAGTTGTCGCGGTGGGTTGGCTATACCAATCGGATTCAGTCGGCGATATTTACTCCAGATGGGACTCAGATCGTCAGTAGTTCGCAGGATGGCATCGTCAGAGTCTGGGATGTGTGGACTGGGAATATCGTCCGGTTACTCAGAGGGCACGATCCCGGTCTGATTTTGATGGTGGATTACAATCCGCATTCTGGGTCGATTGCTAGTGCCAGTGAAGATCGTACCGTCAAAGTCTGGGAAGCCGCCACTGGTAATTTATTACACACCCTAGCCGCCGATCGTCAGGCGGTGTGGTCGGTGAGATTTAGTCCCGATGGCAAACTCCTTGCTAGTGGCAGTGGGGAAGGTCGAGTGCGGTTGTGGACAGAGACAGGGGTGTTAGCGGCGACGCTGCTCGGTCATAGTAGAGTGGTGAGATCGATCGTGTTTAGTCCGGATGGGCGACTGATGGCAACTGCGAGTTTCGATCTCTCGTGGCGGTTGTGGGATGTGGCAACCAGACAGCTGATTCACGCGCAGACAGATTGTAGTAACATGATTTGGGATTTGGCATTTAGCCCCGATGGTCGATATTTAGCTGTGGGTGCTGGTGCTGATAATGTCGCGCAATTATGGGATGTGCCCTCATGCCAATTATTACAGCAGTTCGCCGGACATACTCAAGATATCTTAGCCATTGAATTGAGCCATGACGGTCGATATCTAGCAACTGGTGCTGCCGATCGCACGATTAAAATTTGGGAAGTTGAGACGGGCACGGTAGTGCAGACCCTTATCGGACATCTCGATCGCGTTAATTCACTGAGTTATAGTCCAGATGGTCGTACGCTTGTGAGTGGGAGTGACGATGAGACAATTAGAGTCTGGGATCTCGCCACTGGCGAGTGTCAGCGATCGTACCAAGCACCAGCACCATATTTAGCAATGAACATTGCTGGTGTAACTGGATTGAGTGCTGCGGCGATCGATTCATTAACAACGCTCGGAGCAATTGCCGCCGCGTGATGGCGCGTACAGATATCAGCTACTGCCCTCATCGCAGACTTCACGAATCGATTCTCAGCCGCAATATTTAACTAAAGTAATCGATATTAATATGTCAATTCCCTTGATTTCTAATGATTGGTGCCGAGTCCTTGCAGCAGAGTTTGAAAAACCGTACTTTAACAAGCTTCAAGACTTTATTAATACCGAAAGAGAAACTAAAACGATCTTTCCCGCTGTCGCAAATATATTTACTGCTTTTGAGTTAACACCGTATGAAAATATACGTGTATTACTACTCGGACAAGATCCTTATCATGATGATAATCAAGCACATGGACTATGTTTTTCGGTCAACCCTGGTATCAAAACACCACCCTCATTAGTCAATATTTATAAAGAACTTAAAAGCGATCTAGACTTAAATATCCCTAATAATGGCTACCTCGTACCCTGGGCACAGCAAGGAGTTTTGATGTTAAACGCCGTCCTCACCGTTCGCGCACATACCCCAAATTCTCATAAAGATAAGGGGTGGGAAACTTTTACCGATGCTGTCATTTCTCAGGTAAATCAAAAAATAGATCCAGTCATATTTGTCCTCTGGGGTGGCTATGCCAAAAAGAAACTCAAACTAATCGATACTAGCCGACATACGGCGATCCAATCTGCTCATCCTTCGCCACTTTCTGCCCGGAATGGCTTTTTTGGGAGCAAACCTTTTTCGACGATTAATACAGTGCTAAAGTCAAACGGTAATTCAGAAATTGATTGGCAGATTCCCAATATTTAGCCGAAATTAAAGTGAGGGAATAGTCCACAGACACAGGATAAACGCCTCCGTCCATTCTACAACAGCTCCATAGGTGTCCCCCGTATGTCCCCCCAGCCGACGGTGAAAATAATAGCCAGTTAATACCGCAATCCCACAGCTTGCCAGCGCCCGACTCCCGATCGAGAGCCAATGTGCTGGCTGTAAATAAATCTGGCACCCAGTTACGGCTAGAATGACCGCTAGACCTAGTAAGATGTCTCCAGGTACACGCAACCCTTTTTGGTGAAAAGCGCCCTTGCCCTGGACTTTGAGATAGGGATACAGCGCGATCGCCAGGACTTGTCCCCAACGACTCCAACCCGCTGCTAATCCTAATACCCACAGTCGATCGCCAGGAATTTCCGCCAGAGCGCAAGTTTTGAGTAAGATGATAACTACTGCTACCATCGCCCCAAATGCGCCCGTAACACTATCGCTCATCACCAGCAATCGTCGCTCCGGATCTTGCACCGCCAAGCCATCGGCGGCATCCATCGCCCCATCTAGGTGCAATCCTCCCGTCCACCAAATCCACAGGACTACTACTAGCCCCGATCGCACTAAGATCGGCATATGCAGCCATGCTAATCCGAAATCGATCGCTCCCAATCCCCCCCCGACTCCCAGCCCGACGATCGGTGCCCAGCGCGCAATTCTGGCAAAATTCAATTGCCAATTAGCCGAAACTGGAATACAGGTATAAAAAGTCAGCGCGGCAAGTAGTGAGTTGAGGTTGAGTAGCACGGTTAGGGGAAAGGGTAAGAGGTAGAGGGTAAGAGGTAAAAGGTAATAGGTAATGGGTAATGGGTTTACATTTGAAAGATAAATACTTGAGGAATTTTTATGTTAGTCGATCCAGAGCGTTTGAACATTAACAAGTGCAACTAAATGACAAAAGCTTGAGTGCCTCAATGCCAGAGATCGAAAACAATAGAACTAACACATAGCGATCTACCTCTTACCTTTTACTTTTTACTTTTTACCTCTTACCCATTACCCATTACCCCTAGATGAAGACCAAGAAACAATTTGGGCAACACTGGCTGCGAAACGAACAAGTGCTAGATCGGATCATCACGGCAGCCAAGATCGCGCCAACCGATCGAATTCTAGAAATCGGCCCTGGGACTGGCATTCTCACTCGCAGACTGGTGGCTGCGGCAAATGCAGTAGTAGCTGTAGAGATCGATCGAGACTTGAGTGCGCTACTTGTTAAAAAAATGGGTCATCTAGACAACTTTTTATTGCTAGAAAATGACTTCCTGAATCTCGATGTCGATAGTTGTTTGCATGACTTTCCCAACTTTCAAAAGACAAATAAAGTCGTCGCCAATATTCCTTACAATATTACTGGGCCGATCCTCGAAAAACTTTTGGGTAATATCGTCCATCCAGCCGAAAGACCGTTTGATTCGATCGTCCTATTAGTTCAGCGCGAAGTCGGCGATCGGCTGTTTGCTAAACCCAGCACCAAAGCTTTTGGCGCATTATCGATTCGCGTCCAATATTTAGCCCACTGCGAATTAATTTGCCCCGTACCCGCCCGCGACTTTTCACCACCGCCCAAGGTCGATTCAGCGGTAATTAGATTGACTCCTAGAAGGTTAGAACTAACAGCAAAAAATCCTAAGTTATTAGATAATTTAGTGAGACTAGGCTTTAGCACTCGTCGAAAAATGCTCCGAAATAATCTTCAAAGTGCAATCGATCGAGAGGCTTTAGTCGAACTCCTCGCATCGTTAAATATTAGTGATGAAACTCGCGCCGAAGATCTCAGCATCGAACAGTGGATTCACTTGTCAAATTTGGTAGACGATCGCAAAGCGATCCCAGAGCTTGTTTCCGAAGAAGATTAAGAGGATGTTTGAAAAGGTTGTTTGATGTGGATCTGCGATCCACATCAAACAACCCTTGAAAAGGGGGTTGAATTTTAGTCTAGCTAGTTTTCGATTTGGTGGTTGTTTTTTTAGCTGTAGTCGTTTTCTTGACTGTGGTAGTTTTGGCTTTAGTAGTAGTAGCCTTGGCTTTGGTGGTCGTAGTCGCAGCTTTCTTAGTAGTTGTGGTCTTTTTCGCAGTCGTTTTCTTAGCCGTACCACCTTTAGCGACTAATAGACTCAGCGCAGTTTCTAGACTAATCCCTTCGACTGTTTCCCCTTCCGGGATACCCGCATTGATTTTGCCGTGCTTGATATATTTACCGTAGGGGCCAGCAAAAATCGCGATGGGTTCGTTATCGTCGGGGTGATTGCCGAGCGTGCGGAGGGGTTCTTTCTTGCCGCCCCGGGTCGCTTTGGGTTCGGCAAGGATGGCGACAGCTCTCTCTAGGGAGACGGTGAGGACATCATCGGGAGCTTTGAGCGATCGATATTCTTTGCCTTCTTTACCGCGATCGTAGAGGATATACGGGCCAAATCTGCCGAGGTTGGTCTGGAGTTTGCCGCCTGTTTCGGGATGAACGCCCAGACTGCGGGGAAGTTTGAGCAGTTCGATGGCGATTTCGAGGGTGACATCTTCGAGTTTCATCCCTTTGGGCAAGGAAGATTGTTTGGGCTTTTTCTTACTATCCTCGTCTTTGTCGCCCAATTGGACGTAGGGGCCGAAGGGGCCGAGTTTGGGATAGATCGGTTCGCCTGTTTCGGGGTGATTGCCTAGAGTGTCGGGGGTGCTGCTCTTTTGTTTGAGCAACATCTCGACTGTTTCGGGGGCGAGATCGGCGGGGGTAAGATCTTTGGGAATTGAGGCGTTACCGGATTCGGTTTCGATAAATGCGCCAAATTTACCGATGCGGACTTTGACATCGAGATTTTCGAGATCGATCGTCCGGGCGAGGGTAGCATCGATATCGGTGAAACCCAGTTTGACTTGGTTTTCTAGCCCTTTTTCACCCAGGTAGAACTTTTCTAAATAGGGCAACCATTGCGTCGTCCCGGTGGAGATATCGTCGAGGGTTTGTTCCATCCGGGCGGTGAAGCTC
>NZ_JANLWO010000461.1:0-2186 GCF_031364565.1 Chamaesiphon sp. OTE_20_metabat_361 | reverse complement strand
AAATGAGATTGGTGTCAGTCGCGAGCTAGTCGCATCTTGGACGCCGTTACCGGGTGGCGCACCTGCGAATGTGGCTTGTGCGCTCGTCAAAATGGGCGATCGATCGCGATTTATCGGCTGTGTCGGTACCGATGAAGCTGGCGAGAAATTGACGGACAAATTGACAACTCAAGGTGTGGATCTGACTGGCTTACAACGCCATCCCACCGCCCCAACGCGGCAGGTATATGTAGTACGAACCGCAGATGGCGATCGCATTTTTGGCGATTTTGGGGGGATTGCGACCGATAAATTTGCCGACACCCAATTGAGTGTAGTGTCGAGAGACTTATTTATAGGTGCGGACTTTTTATTACTGGGGACATTAGCATTAGCATATCCGCTCAGTGCGGCGAGTACTTGGCAAGCTGTAGAATTTGCCACCGCTCAGGGGGTGAAGATCGTATTAGATATCAACTGGCGACCGACTTTTTGGACATCGCCGACAGTAGCTATTCCCGCGATAAAAAGACTCCTCGCCAGTGCGGATTATGTCAAGTTTGCCAAAGAAGAAGCCGAACTAATTTATGGGCAAACATCGCCCCAACTGCTCTGCGAATACTTACCCAAAGCCATGGGAATTTTTGTCACCGATGGTGGCAATGTGTGTGAATACTGGTTAGATGGGTTTGCTGGCGAACAGCCTGCTTTTAGTGTCAACGCGATCGATACTACCGGGGCTGGAGACGCCTTTGTCGCCGGATTGATACATCAATTGGGGACATCTCAACCTGCACCAGAAATAGTCCGCTATGCAGCGGCTGCTGGGGCTTTGACGACGCTTAAACCTGGCGCGATCGATGCCCAGCCTACAGATGCCGAGATCCGTCAGTTTCTGAGCGCGTAGTCTTACATCTTGTACCAATACGTGTTTACTGTTAGTGGCTTTAGGGTAAAGGGAAAGGGGTAAGGGGTAAAGGATAGATGATTCGCTGTGTTCCTTTTCCCTTTAACCTTTACCCCACTTAACTAGGGATTTTGGAGCTGGTGCAAAATGTGAATAATACTACCTCAATTATCCCTCGGTGCGGTCAGCTATTTAACTTAGGTGAACCGATCGATGTGGGGCTTTTATCATCCCGAGTGACTAGTTTTCCACTTAAGATAGGTTGAGAGCGTCATGCCCTCTGAGTCAAGCACCAATGTTAAATTACGCAACAAGCGAGATCGATCTGTTGCTTAGACCTGAATCGCTTTAAAATAGAAGAGAAAGAAGCCATCAGTGCAGTTAGGGTTCGATCGCTACTGCTAACTTAACTGGCTGCTCCAAGCATTTGAATCTGCCCGCACCAGCTTGGCACTTGTTATACTTGCTAGCTAGCAGCAGGCTCAGTTCTGAGGCAGCTCCTCCTCTGAAGAGTCTTTGTCTCATCAATACTTAACTTTTGCGGTTATCACAGCCCTACCACATTACTCAATGCGATTATCTGATTTTGACAAGGCACCAGAAAATGACCTGACAGATGCCCACACACATACTGAAACTAGTGAAATGCCAGTAGATGTCGTCGGCGCAAATGAGCAAGGTGCCGCGATCCCACAGATACAGGCAACTGAAACAGCTAATCCTAAACCAGGAGTTATTTCAGTCCTCAAAAATCGCAACTTTGTCACCCTCTGGAGCGGTCAGATCTTCTCGCAGCTAGCCGATAAAGTTTATGTGGTATTGATGATCGCCATCATTGAGAGTCAATTTCAATCCGAAAATCAGAGTATCAGTGGTTGGGTATCGGCGATCATGATTGCAAATACGATCCCTGCGGTGCTATTTGGCTCGCTGGCAGGGGTCTTTGTCGATCGCTGGCACAAAAAAGAGGTTTTAGTTAGTACCAACCTGCTGCGGGGATTGTTGGTGCTTTCAGTGCCGTTTTTATTATGGTTGACTAAAGGGCAAGTTTTAGTTAATTTACCGATCGGGTTTGAAATTCTCCTGGCAATTACCTTTCTAGTATCGACAATGGGGCAATTTTTCTCCCCCGCCGAGCAAGCAGCCATCTCGATGATTGTCGATAAGCCAAATTTACTCTCAGCCAATTCGCTGTACACGACAACCGCAATGGGTTCGCTGATTGTCGGCTTTGCAATCGGCGAACCGATTTTAGGCATCGCCGATAGTATTGGTGCCAGTGTCGGCTTAGGCGTAAATA
>NZ_JANLWO010000439.1:0-2934 GCF_031364565.1 Chamaesiphon sp. OTE_20_metabat_361 | reverse complement strand
TTGGGAGAAAAAATTGGTTTCTACATCTAATTTGAAAACTACAAAATCAGAAGAAATATTTGCAGCCGCGCGGGAACTGATGCCGGGTGGGGTGAATTCTCCAGTGCGTGCATTCAAATCTGTCGGCGGTCAACCGATTGTATTCGATCGTGTCAAAGATGCCTATGTCTGGGACGTAGACGGCAATCAGTATATCGATTATGTGGGCAGTTGGGGGCCAGCCATCTGCGGACATGCCAACCCGGAAGTAATTGCCGCCCTGCACGAGGCTCTCGCCAAGGGTACGAGTTTTGGTGCGCCATGCTATCTCGAAAACGTCCTGGCTGAGATGGTAATTAATGCCGTTCCTAGTGTGGAAATGGTCAGATTTGTCAACTCCGGTACCGAAGCGTGTATGGCTGTCCTGCGGCTGATGCGTGCCTTTACCGGACGCGACAAGATTATCAAATTTGAAGGTTGTTATCACGGACATGCGGACATGTTCTTGGTTAAAGCTGGCTCTGGTGTCGCTACTCTCGGTTTGCCCGATTCCCCTGGCGTACCCAAATCGACGACGGCGGATACTCTCACGGCACCTTATAACGATTTAGAAGCTGTCAAAGCTTTATTCGCTGCCAATCCTGACAGTATTTCTGGCGTAATTTTAGAACCCGTCGTTGGGAATGCGGGCTTTATCGTCCCCGATGCTGGTTTCCTCGAAGGCTTGAGATTAATCACTCAAGAATACGGCGCATTACTGGTCTTCGACGAAGTGATGACTGGTTTCCGCATTTCCTACGGCGGCGCACAGCAGAGATTTGGCGTAACTCCCGATCTCACTACAATGGGTAAAGTCATCGGCGGTGGTTTACCCGTCGGTGCTTATGGCGGACGCAAAGAGATCATGTCGATGGTCGCACCTGCGGGGCCGATGTATCAAGCGGGAACGCTTTCAGGCAACCCGCTAGCAATGACGGCGGGGATTAAAACCCTCGAATTACTTCAAAAACCAGGTACTTATGAGTATTTGGATAAAATCACTACCCGCTTGGCTAATGGTTTATTGCAAATCGCCAAAGAAACCGGACACGCTGCTTGTGGTGGCAACATCAGCGGGATGTTTGGATTATTCTTCTGCGAAGGGCCTGTTCACAATTTTGAAGATGCCAAAAAGTCAGATGTGACTAAATTTGGTCGCTTCCATCGCGGCATGTTGGAGCAGGGAATTTATCTCGCACCATCGCAATTTGAAGCTGGGTTTACTTCGCTAGCTCATACCGATGCCGATATCGATCGTACTCTAGCAGCCGCACGGATCGTGATGTCTCAAATGTAGTAGGGGATAGGGAATAGGGAATAGGGAATAGGGAATATTACTTACTCCCCTTCTCCCCGTCCCCCCGTCCCGTCAGTCATAACTAGGAACTTATTCGATCGGTTCCTCACCCCTGTTAAAATTAAATAAACTGTTAAAGTTTTTACAAAAAACTTAATTTTAGGAGAAATATAGTAATTATGAGCCAAAAATCCCTAGTCATTTCCCCGTCGATCCTCTCGGCAGACTTTAGCCGCTTAGGTGAAGAAATTCGGGCGGTGGATGCTGCTGGAGCCGATTGGATTCACGTTGATGTCATGGATGGACGGTTCGTACCAAATATTACTATCGGCCCCCTGATTGTCGAAGCCGTTCGCCCCCACACCAAAAAGATTATCGATGTTCACTTGATGATCGTCGAGCCAGAGAAATATGTGGCTGATTTTGCTAAAGCTGGCGCTGATATTATTTCCGTCCATGCCGAGTACAATGCTTCCGCTCACTTGCACCGTACCTTGGGACAAATTAAAGAGCTTGGCAAACAAGCTGGTGTTGTCCTCAATCCTGGCTCTCCGCTAGAACTAATCGAATACGTCCTCGATTTGTGCGATTTGGTCTTAATTATGAGCGTCAACCCTGGTTTTGGCGGTCAAAGCTTTATTCCTAGTGCTGTTACCAAAGTTGCTAAATTGCGCCAAATCTGTAACGAACGCGGCTTAGATCCATGGATTGAAGTTGATGGCGGTCTTAAACCCAATAATAGCTGGCAAGTTATTGAAGCTGGTGCAAATGCGATCGTCGCTGGTTCGGCAGTATTTAATGCTCCTGATTATGCTGAAGCAATTAAAGGCGTTCGCAATAGCAAGCGTCCAGAATTAGCAGCGGTATAGGGATTAGGTTTTAGGTTTTAGGCTTTAGGGTAGAAAGAGAGTAGGGTGGGCAGTGCCTACCATCTAGGTTTCAGCAATAGCTAAGGCGATCGAGTCTCAATATTTTACTACCCTAATTGCCTAGATTGCCAATCGCAATTATTCATTAAAAAAGACTGCATAGAAACTAATCTTTGGCAGTCTTTTTTATCGGTCTAAAATATAATAATCTATGAATCAGAGCCAGTATCGCGGCTGTTGGTTTGAATATAGAGAATAATCAAAAAAATCGTCGGTACGAGGACAAATAAAAGGCTGGCGACGAAGCCTAAATCGTTAGTTTGCATAAGAGTAATTCCTATAAAGTATTTTTATTGAGTACCTATACCAGAATATCATTTCCAGCGAGGGTCTAGTCAGTAAGGTAAAGATTTAACATCCTCAACCTGAGTCTACTAGAGTTGGGAAGGCGACGATCGCCTCCAGCGACCAGAGAGGAGCGAAGATTCCTCACCAGCGACTTGGAGCCAAAACTAAGGCTTGGTATTGACGGAAACAGCACCATTGACTAAGGTCTGACAGGCGAGGCGATAGTTAGCAGGTTTTTTTGCCAGCTTGCGGTTTTCAAAATCAGTGCGGGGAGAGAGATTTTCCATCCCTTCCACGATCTCTACGCCACACATCCCACACTGACCGTAGCCACCGCAGTTCATGAGCTTCCCTTTGAAGGTATAGATATCAATTTGGTTTTGAACCGCCTTCTCGCGCAGA
>NZ_JANLWO010000418.1:0-3765 GCF_031364565.1 Chamaesiphon sp. OTE_20_metabat_361 | reverse complement strand
CTGGGAGACTGGGAGACTGGGAGATGAGGGGACGGGGGGACGGGGGGACGGGGGGACAGGGGGACTGGGCGAATACAAGGATTAACCTTTTACCTTTTACCCTTTCCCCTTTCCCCTTTCCCCCTGAAGCCTAAACCCTATCCCAAACCAAACGCCCGATGAACTGTCTTGAGCGCGTCGATGCCTTGAGAACGGGCGACTACACAACTAATTTTAATCTCGGATGTCGAAATCATTTGAATATTAATTTTAGCTTCAGCTAGGGCACTAAACATTTTGGCGGCGACACCAGGATTGCTGACCATCCCCGCACCGACGATACTGACTTTGGCGATCGATTCATCGACGACAACGGCTCCACAACCCAATTGAGTCGCCGAGGCTTCGAGGACGCGTTTGGCATCAGCGGCATCATTTTGGGCGACGGTACAGGCAATATCGCGGGTAGCGACACCATTGATGACGCGGGTGCGTTGGGATTGGACGATCGCATCCAGACTGATGTTATTTGCGGCTAAGATCCCAAATAACTCGGCAGCCATACCGGGACGATCGGGTACTTGCAGTATAGCTAATCTGGCGCGATCGAGGTCGAGGGAGACGCCACGCACTGCGGGTGCGGTAACTGGGGCAAGATTATTTTCATTGGCAGAGGTAGAGATCTCGAACTGTTGACACAGAGCGGCAATTGCCCGATCGCAATCTTTACTGGCGATCGTGCAACTGATTTTGATTTCTGAAGTCGAAATCATTTGAATATTAATGCCTGCATCGGCAAGGATCCTAAACATTTTGGCAGCTACTCCGGGTCTACCGATCATCCCCGCACCGGAGATGCTCACCTTGGCAATATCGTCCGCTACAAGGATGTCAGCGTGGCTGGGGACAAAGTTGTCATGCAGGACGGGCGAGATAGCTTCAGCGACCGCCTGGGCGCGTCCGATCGCATGTTTGTGGACGGTAAAGGCGATGTCATTGGTGTTGCCTTCGTGGATCGATTGGACGATCAGATCGACGTCTACCCGTTCGCGAGCGAGTGCGCCAAAGAGTTGTCCGGCAATCCCGGCGCGATCGGGTACTTGTAAGAGGGCGATTTTAGCTTGGTCGGTGGTAAATCCCACAGCATCGACCGATCGGGCAATTTCTAACCCGGTGAGGGGGCGCGGTGCGGGGACTGGAGACACAACCCAAGTACCCGGATCGTCCGTCCAACTCGATCGGACGACTAGGGGCACGCCGTAATTTTTGGCAATTTCGACAGCACGAGGATGCAACACTTTTGCACCTAAACTGGCAAGTTCGAGCATTTCATCGGCAGTAATTTCGGTCAATAATTTAGCTTCGGGGACGATTCGAGGATCTGTCGTCAAAATTCCCGGCACATCGGTATAAATCTCACAGGCACTAGCTTTGAGAGCGGCAGCTAGCGCGACAGCAGAGGTATCCGAACCACCTCTACCTAGGGTGGTAATGTCTCGATCGCCTGTGGCACTCACGCCCTGAAATCCAGCAACCACAACAACTTTACCTTCTTGCAGGTGCCGCTTGACGCGATCGGGGGCGATGTCCAGAATCCGCGCGCGGGTATGCTCGGCTTCGGTGACGATGCCCACTTGTGCGCCAGTCAGGGAGATGGCAGACTGTCCTAATTCTTGAATGGCGATACTCAGTAACGCGATCGTCACTTGTTCGCCTGTGGCAAGTAGCATATCCATTTCGCGCCGAGATGGCTGACTAGATAACTCCCGCGCTAGTTTAACCAATCCATCGGTAGTTTTTCCCATCGCCGAAACGACCACAACTAGTTCGTTACCAGCTTTAACAGCAGCCACCACTCGCCGCGCGACGGCTTGAATCCGCTCGGCGTCACCAACCGATGTCCCCCCATATTTTTGTACGATTAACGCCATCTTTTTTCTGCTATCCCTAAAACCACATTAAACAAACATTTTCCTAATGTTCCCTACTAAGTAGCTAGGCACAACTATTTATAAATATAGATTATGCCTGAAACCTAATTGGTGGGCAGTGCCCACCCTACGGGATCTACGGGATCTAGGGGAGGTAAAGATGGTATGAGCATTTTCCCCGTCGCCCCATCTCCCATCTCCCATCTCCCATCTCCCATCTTCCTATTCCCGCTCGGCTACCAATTCCGGCAGATGATACTCCACCTGCGGCTTCGCGATCTTTGCCAAAGCAGCGGACATCAAACCTTTGAATAGCGGATGGGGCAAGCTCGGCGTAGACTGAAATTCGGGGTGAAACTGCGTGGCGATAAAGAACGGATGCGAAGGCAGTTCGATGATTTCTACCAATCGGGTATCGGGCGATGTGCCGCTGATCGTATAGCCACTGTCGAGCAACTGATTGCGGTAGGCATTATTAAACTCATACCGATGGCGATGGCGTTCGTAGATCGCGGTTTGTTGATAGAGTTTGTGCGCCAGAGTATTTTCTTCCAATCGACAGGCATATAACCCCAGGCGCATCGTCCCACCGAGATCGACGACATCTTTTTGTTCGGGGAGGAGATCGATAATTGGATTGGGGGTTTCGGGATCGAATTCCGAACTATTTGCTCGATCGAGTTTAGCCACATTCCGCGCCCATTCGATCGTCGCCGCCTGCATTCCCAAGCACAATCCGAGGAAGGGGATCTGATGCTCGCGGGCGTACTGGATGGCGGCAATTTTGCCCTCTACACCACGAATCCCGAACCCGCCAGGGACAACCACCCCCTGCACGTCAGCGAGGTATTTAGCCGCCCCGTGGCACTCTAAATCTTCCGAATTTACCCAGACAACTTCTAATTTTGCGCCATTGGCGATCGCGCCATGTCGAAGGGCTTCCACTACCGACAGATAAGCATCGCCGAGTTGAGTATATTTACCAACCAGCGCGATCTTGACTTCTTGGGTAGATGTCTGCATTCGATCGACCAAATTTTGCCATTGAGTCAGATCGGGGGTACGCTGTTCGAGATGGAGCAGATCGATCGCCTGGGAAGCCAATCCTTCTCGCTCCATAATTAGCGGTACTTCATAGATACTGCTCGCATCCGGCGCATTAATCACCGATTCGACAGGCACATCACAAAATTCCGAGAGCTTCTCTTTAATCCCTGGTAGCAGGGGCTGGATACTCCGACAAACTAAAATATCTGGTTGAATCCCGATCGATCTCAATTCTTTAACTGAATGCTGTGTCGGCTTGGTTTTCATCTCCCCCGCCGTCGAGATCCACGGCACCAGCGCGACATGTAGATAAATTACATTCCGTCTGCCCACTTCCTTGCGAAACTGGCGGATCGCTTCGAGAAATGGTAAGGATTCGATATCGCCGACAGTACCACCGATCTCCGTAATTACCACATCGGGATTAGTATCTTTAGCGACTCGATCGATTCGTTCTTTGATCTCGTTGGTAATATGCGGAATCACCTGAACTGTGCCGCCATTGTAGTCGCCACGACGTTCTTTATTAATCACCGCTTGATAGATCGAACCCGTAGTGACGCTATTGAGCCGCGACATCGATGTATCGGTAAATCGCTCGTAGTG
Organism: Chamaesiphon sp. OTE_20_metabat_361; assembly: GCF_031364565.1. NCBI lineage: Bacteria > Bacillati > Cyanobacteriota > Cyanophyceae > Gomontiellales > Chamaesiphonaceae > Chamaesiphon > Chamaesiphon sp. OTE_20_metabat_361. The sequence goes on along the minus strand of NZ_JANLWO010000418.1, from coordinate 202 downwards.
CCCCAAGTCTAAGTCTGTTTCGGCTCCATCTTTGGTGACGAATACTTCCCCATGCTGATAGGGACTCATCGTACCCGGATCGACGTTGATATAAGGATCGAGTTTGAGGATCGAGACTGAATAGTTGCGCGATTTGAGCAATCGCCCTAAGCTGGCGGCGACAATGCCCTTGCCAATACTCGAAACTACGCCACCAGTGACG
>NZ_JANLWO010000415.1:0-4157 GCF_031364565.1 Chamaesiphon sp. OTE_20_metabat_361 | reverse complement strand
TACCAAATTAAAATTGATAGACGACAGATTGGCTCCTCCCATTTATAAGGCTACCTTCTAAACACATCTTTTGTTAGAAGCGAAATCCCCCTAAATCCCCCTAAATCCCCCTTAAAAAGGGGGACTTTGACCGGATCTTAGCCCCCTTTTTAAGGGGGTTGGGGGATTCAGATCTAGAAACGAAGCCCAGCCAACTTGTGTATACACGGTAGCTTTATAAGGGGAGGTTGGGTGGGGTAAAGATCTGTAGCTGTCATCATTTAAATTGGTATTACAAATTGATTGTGTGGATGTTGGGTTTCGCAGAGCCTCTACCCAACCTACAGATCTCTATTTGCTATCGATGCTTACGCAAAGAACCGCCTACTCGCGAGCAGGCGGTTCTTTATGTCAATTAATCTAGATCCTAGCCGCGATTTTCTTTACTTTGCCAAAATTGCTCGGCAAAAGCGACAGTAGGGTGCATCGGCGCTTTGGGCTTGGTTTTGAGCACCATCGCTGTCTCATTGAGGTATTTGTCGCCTTTCTTGTGATTGCAGGTTTCGCAGGCAATCGTGACGTTATCCCAGGTATGCGTACCACCTTTAGAGCGGGGAATAACGTGATCGATCGTCAATTGCTTAGCGGAACCACAGTATTGACACCGATGTCCGTCTCGCCTAAGTAGCTCGCGCCGACTGACGCTCGGGAGCTTCCACAGCCGTTCGGCGGTAGTGGTTTTGAGGCGAATATGATGGGGAACTTCGATCGCGACTGAGGGCGATCGCAATACCCATACTTGTTTGTTATCCTGTAAGTCTAATGGTTCCGCTCTACCGCTAATTAGTAAAGTGATGGCGCGACGGATATTGATCCGCGCCATTGGTAGGTAGTTAGTGGAAAACACTACTACAGAATGGTTGAGTACCGATGGCATAGTCGTAGATCGGAGATCGAACATTTTAGTGTCGGCGATCCCACTTGTGGCAGGTTTCATAATATTGAGCCTCCTAGCAAACAACCCCCGTTGTCTACGGTAGACAAGCGGGGGTTACAAGAGATGTATATTGTATTCTTGTGATTATTTCAACTGAGTAACATTTGGGATGGTGTTACGCCAGTTATATTCCCGCTATGGTTGAATGGTAATAGATGCTGTGGGAGTTTTCCCGCCATCTCGATCGCGATTCGTCTGTCACAATTACGGCGATTGTCATTCGCTATCTGCCACAAACTCTGCTCGTAGCGCCGTTGGGCGATCGAGTAACTTGTGAAGATGGACTGAGACAACAAATCGAACACGAAAGTTAAGAGATGTGGGGCTGATGGAGGTGTTGAAAAGTATCGTTGGTATAGCTATGGCGATCGAATCGCATCAGCACTACCAATAATTATTTTACTATGGCGGTAAAATTTACTAGCTTGCTTAGCTAAGAATACCGCTCCGATCCTAATCTAATAATACAATAAATTTTATCGAGATGTCCAGCTCGCCACAACTCTCATTTTGTTTTCAGGTGGGTGTAGTCCGAGTCTGAGAACTTTGTATGCCCGCGAGCGTAAATAATGTCACGTATTGTAGTGCAATGGCGATGAGATAATGATTCGGTTAGGATCGAAGATAGAGTAGCTCATCTGCACACACTTATAGGAACGACGATCGTGGATCGAGATTTGATGTCCCAAGACCGCGCCACCGTGCCGACTACCATTGCTGACTATATTTATCCAGCAATCCAAAAACAATACGTTCGCATCCTCACCCTCGAAGCCGATGTCCTCGCCGATGACAATCTCGAAGCTATCCATCAGATGCGGGTAAGTCTGCGCCGATTGCGATCGCAGGTGCAGGGATTTGCGCCAATTTTGGATATTCCCAAAGTCATGAGCGAAAAACAGATCGGCAAAATCGCCAGAGTACTAGGTAAAGTTCGAGACTTAGATGTCCTCCAACAGACTTGTAAAAATCACTTGTCAAGTCTGCCGGAGTCCGAGCGAATTCAGCTCGAAAAAGTTACGGCGACAATTACTAAACGCCGCCGTAAGGACATGCTTAAAGTCAAGTTGATGTTGAATGATTGCGATTATCAATATTTTAAATTGGGCATTAATAATTGGCTAAACAATCCTCAATATTTACCTACAGCCATCGTCGATATTGCGTCAATATTACCAGAGTTATTATTGTCATCGATCGCCAAATTACTGATCCAGCCTGGATGGTGGCTCGATCTGGATCTAGAGACGGGTAACGATCCAGAAACAGCGGTTGCGCACTTATTACTCATTCATGGAGACACCTTTCACGATCTCCGCAAGCAGATCAAAGGAGTACGTTACTTGATGGAACTTTTTCCCGATCGCTACCCACCTCAATATACTGACTCCCTGAATGATTTCAAACAGGTACATCAAATATTTGGGAATATTCAGGATAATGTCGTCTTGGATAAATTTATTCGGAAAAATGTGGGCAAACGCGCGCCGATGAAATTACCAACTCTCTACGATCGGATCGCTCGCAGCAATCATCTCAACTGGGATAATTGGCAACCAATTCAACAGAAATATCGCGGCTCGAATACCAAGCAGGAACTTCAATCTTTGCTAATTCGAGATATAATTCATAATTTACATGGATAATGCCGATGTCCCGATTACCTCCGGTAGGCTGTGCGCCAACGATTACTCAAGTTTGGAATGGTTGGAATTGCCCCCACTCGACACTGAGACAATGTGGGCAATCATTCACGAATCGATCTCCGATCTTCAGGTCAATCAGCTTCTTTGGTATTATTTAGGCTATCGCTATCAGCCAGTAGAACAGACTTGGGATGTGAGTCTAGTCGCACCAGCATGGCAAGATAGCTACCCGACACCACCAGATTTTATCGCTAGTCGTCCAGCAACAGTCCAACTCACTCGATCGATTCCTACAGAACACAAACAACTGCTCAAGGAACAACTCGGCTTTAAGGGCTATAAACTCGGCGAATTCGGCCCGCGTCAGACACGTAGAGCTACAGCCGTGAGTTGGTTGTTAGCCTATCTAGCTAGCGGGGTATATTAATTTAGGGTGTTAGTTTTGGTTTGTTTGTGAGGGTAGGGTAGTTGCTGCGTAGTCCCTATACCCCACCCCAGCCCTCCCCTTATAAAGGGGAGGGAGCAAAAGCCCCCCCTTTATAAGGGGGGGTTGGGGGGATAAACCCAGCGAAAACGAAGCAATTAGACTTGCGTATACACGGCAGCTTAAAAAGGGGGACTTTAAAAGCCCCCGCATCCTCGGGGGTTGGGGGATTTGGATCTCCAAACGAAGTCTATCCAACTTGTGTATACACGGTAGCTTCACAATCCAGAGTTAGGAACGATTTCAAATCACTTTATATCAGGGAGACAATATGGCACGAGTAATGATCGTCGGTGCAGGTGGAGTTGGGAATGTCGTCGCGCATAAATGTGCCGCACGCGCTGAATTTACAGATATTTTACTAGCAAGTCGCAGCGTCGATAAATGCGAGAAGATTGCGGCGAGCATTGGTTCGCCCAAAGTCACCACCGCCGCGCTCGATGCGGACACGGTAGCAAATACAGTCAAACTGATAAAAGAGTTTAAACCAGATCTACTGATCAACGTCGCACTGCCTTATCAAGATCTAGTATTGATGGATGCTTGTTTGGAGACGGGGATTCACTATCTCGATACTGCCAATTACGAGCCGCGTGATGTCGCCAAATTTGAGTATAGTTGGCAGTGGGCATACCAAGATAAGTTTAAAAATGCTGGACTGACAGCGATTCTCGGCTGTGGTTTCGATCCTGGCGTAACGGGTGTGTTTACAGTCTACGCGCTCAAGCATTACTTCGACGAAATCCATTATCTCGATATCATTGATTGCAACGACGGCAATCATGGTAAAGCCTTTGCGACTAATTTTAATCCCGAAATTAATATCCGCGAAATTACCCAACCCGGACGATATTTTGAAAATGGTGAGTGGGTAGAAATTCCCGCTTTATCAAGCCATCGCCCGATTCCCTATCCAGAAATCGGCGATCGCGAGTCATATTTGCTCTATCATGAAGAACTCGAATCATTGGTTAAAAATATCCCCACGCTCAAACGCGCACGGTTTTGGATGACGTTTTCGGAAAACTATATTACCCACCTCAAGGTATTA
>NZ_JANLWO010000412.1:0-3675 GCF_031364565.1 Chamaesiphon sp. OTE_20_metabat_361 | reverse complement strand
TTTATCTGGCATCATTTTGGTAATCTTCGAGCCAGCATTGATAATTGGTTCGATCGCGAGCGTCATTCCCGCGCGTAGTTTGACATTGGGCATCTCGCGCGTGCGGAAATTAAATACCGATGGTTCTTCGTGGAGATTGCGTCCCACGCCATGCCCGGTAAAATCTTCAACGATACTAAAGCCATTTGCTTCTACATGGTCTTGAATCGCACCAGCGAGGTCGAGGAGGTATGAACCTTCTTTGACCTGTTCTATGCCCTTGTAGAGGGCTTCCTCGGCGACTTTGATTAGCTTAGCAGCCGCAGGTGTGACCGTGCCGACGCCGATCGTGATGCAGGAATCGCCATGAAAACCTTGAAAGAAGGCACCAGTATCGACTTTAAGCACATCACCCTGTTTGATAACTTTCTTGCGGTTGGGGATGCCGTGTACTGCTTCGTCATTGATGCTCGAACAGATGGAAGCAGGAAACCCGTATAAACCTTTGAAGCTAGGAATGGCATCCATTGCCCGAATTCGCTTCTCAGCGTAAGCATCCAAATCTGCCGTCGTCATTCCCGGCTCTACCATCGCCATAATCTCTTTTAAGACTGTGGCAACAATTCTGGCAGATTGGCGCATGATCCCAATTTCCCGCTCAGTTTTGATCTGAATCCCTTTTTGTTGCTTCTTTTCGCGGGTGGGTTGCTGCTTTTGTAAAAGTAAATCGCTGAGAATGTTCATATCGTGATGGAGCAGACTGGGTAAAGGTAAGAGATGACAACTGCTGCGATGGGATGTCGAACGTCGATTTGGCATGGCAATCGCGTCGAAACAACCCTTGAATTTAGACTGTGCCTATTTTCATTCTAGTTCTTTCTCTCTGCGTTGGTATATTGCTCTAGAATTAGGCTTTGGGCTTTGGGTGTTAGGCTTTAGGGAAAACTATATTGGAGTTGGGTCAGCGCAATCAGACAATACCAGAAATTTTTTGCTTTTACTTTCGCAGGCGGTCTAATGTCATAGTTGGATCTATCCTTTCCAAATTTTCTCTAAAATATCTGACGGTGGAATATCGGCGATCTTTCCAGTGCGGGATTTAATCGCGATCGCACGACCATTATCGGGTAATAATTTTGCTGGATCTGATGGGCCAAATAAGGCGATCGTATAGGTACCGACGGCTACTGCTAGGTGCATCGGGCCGCTATTGGTACATAACATCAGATTGGCACCCGCGATCGTAGCGGCGAGTTTGCCGATGTCTGTGGGGCTAATTACTAGGAGGGTGGGGCAAAGTGTAAGGAGTGATTCGATAAACTCAGCGTCATCGGGGCCTTTAATCACCGCGACGGGGATATTTGGTTGGCGAGTTTGCAAGTCTTTGACGATTTGTTGCCACTGCTTGACAGGATAAATCCGATCGATGCCTGACTTGGGATCTGGTTTAGTCTCGCCCCCATGAATCAGCACGTAACCGCTATCTTTTATCCCCAGTCGCTGCTGCTCGGCTTCTGCCCAGTCGATATCTGCTTTGGGAACATTGATACTCACCACCGGACAAGGATCGGTGATGCCAAATCCTCTAACCAAATCGTGAAACATCGGTGCCGCGTATTGGTTGAGATTTAGCTCAACCGGATTGGAGAGAAATAATTTACTCGCACCCACGTCAAAACCAATGCGGACGGGAATTCCCGTCAGCCACAAGAGTACGCCGACACCAAACCGTCGCCCCAAAGACATCGCCGCATCGTATTCGCGATCGCGGATGATGCCCAATAAGTTGCCCCAGTCCGCAGGGCCATTAGTATCTTTGAAGTCGAAGGGAATAACTTTGTGGACAGACTTGGAAACACGGTATGCCGTCGTCGAGCGCGGTTCGACGACGACATCAATTTCTGCGTCTGGGTAACGTCCTTTGAGATTATCGATCGTGGGGAAGAAGAGAATCTGATCGCCAATTCCACCAGGGACAAGAGCCAGGATACGCATTTGTACTCAAGTTACTGCTGTATTTACGATCGATTTTAGCAGGAATAGGCTGTAGTTGTTGGGGTCGTGTTCAAATCGTCATTATCTACTCAGATGCAATCTAAATGTCAGGATCGATACCCAGAGCGCGAAGTTGCTCGGCTAATCGATCGGCTTGCAGTTGGACTCGATCTGCTTGGAGTTGAACTAAATCGGCTCGTTGTCTTTCTTGCTGCGCGACTTCTTCTGGCATTAGATAACGAGTATTCGTGCGATCGTACCAAGCTAATAACTCGCGATCGATCCCATTAAACACACCCTGACATCTACCGATCCCTAAACCCACTTCTGGCATCCAGTAAGGCTCGCCAATTTGTAATTGGTAATTACCATCCGCGCCTAATTTATAAACTTCAAATGGTTGATGCCTGTCACGCAGCCAAAATTCAGGGTTATAAATGACCTAGTAAAGCACCCCCAATTTGGCGTAAATCTCCATTTTTTCGTCGTATTCATTCCCTGGCGTGTGAGACACCATTTCCAAAGTAATAATTGGGACGATCTCATTTTCTTCCCAGGTGGCATAACTGCGGCGCGATTTACCACCTTTTTGACGCTCGACACCCAGACTCAGAAACCCATCGGGTACGACAGGCACTCTGGGATTAGTACCAGTTGTATGATAAATCGCCATGTCTGCGGCAAAATACCAGTCGAATCGATCTGCCCACATGGAGCTTAATAGAAATAATAAAACGTTGGGTAAGAAATTCTGGTCTTCGCTTCGCGACGTCGAAACGCCTACATTATCCACAGGTATATCGTCAGAACAAGGTAGTTCTTCGGTGCTAGGTAAAATCCGGTTGAGATAGTCCGATATTATAATCCCAATCTCATTGAGTTCTGTTGTTTATTATAATCTGAAATTGTGTCTCGACTGCTTCAGCTATATCTATAGATCGTATTGAATGAAGTTACTTCCGTCCGACCGATATTTAAATACAAATTTATGTCTTGACTGAAACACTATTCACTATTCACTTACTTAGAAGCGATCGGCATTCGCCAGCCGGTACCGAAGGCGCGATCGGTTATTTTTAAGCCTGGGGGAGCTTGGCGACGTTTGAATTCGGCTAGTTTGACTAGTCGAGTTATTTTGGCAACTACTTGCGGATCGAAACCGCGATCGACTATTTGCTCGATCGATTGATGTTCGCAGACGATCGCCTCTAAAATCTCATCCAAGATTTCATAAGGTGGTAATGAATCTTGGTCGATTTGTCCGGGTTTGAGTTCAGCGCTGGGGGGTTTGGTGATGATATTTGTGGGGATGATTTCTCGCTCTCGATTCAACCATTTACAAATCGAAAACACTCGCATCTTGGGTACGTCGGCGATGACGGCTAAACCACCATTCATATCGCCATAAAGAGTACAATAACCGACAGCCATTTCGGATTTATTACCAGTAGAGAGGAGTAAATAACCGAATTTGTTGGACATTGACATGAGTAATGTCCCGCGAATTCGCGACTGGATATTCTCTTCCGCTAATCCAAATTCTGTCCCTTTAAATTGTGATTCGAGAGTACGATCGAATCCCTGCATCAGATCGCCAATTGGGATAGTTTGGGTGTTGATGCCTAGATTAGCAGCTACCGCGATCGCATCGGTGACAGAATGCGAAGAGCTATAGGTAGAAGGCATTAACACGCCCAAAAC
>NZ_JANLWO010000399.1:0-1844 GCF_031364565.1 Chamaesiphon sp. OTE_20_metabat_361 | reverse complement strand
AACTCTGCCAACCTTTGAGTCCGATTGTCTTCAATAATCTCTTTTGTCTGAGTCATCCCCAGGTACATACGCTCAGTATCGGCGCGGCTACCCCTAGCGACTTTGACGAACACCTCAAAACGCTCCCACTTTTGGATCGCGCCGCCGAACTGCTACCGCCCATTATCGATCGCCTAGAACAGGCGGCGATCGATAAACTCGGGCGCGAGTGGGTGCAGACTTGGCGACAGGGCTTGCCAGACCCCACAGACACCCCTGGGAACATTAATATCCCTATTATCCTCTGGCTGAGAAATCTCGCGATCGCTTATGACACGATCGAGTACGGACAAATGCGCTACAACTTACTCGAAAATGGCGGACACTGGTTTCCTGGTGCCAAAGCTACCAATGTCAAAAATCTCGACCTGTCTATCTGTCTGGCAAGTAGTCCCCATGCCACTAAAATCCCCGATCTACTCTGGGAAACCGATCGACTCCTTGGCGGTATCGAAGTAAAACGACTGTCTCAAAGCTAGAGAATAGGGGATAGGGAAGTTAAGAGGCTAGGAGAATAGAAGAACGCTTGCGTTCTAAACCCCACCTAAAAGTTAAAGCCTAAAACCCAAAGTCTAATCCCTACCCCCTATCCCCTATTCCCTCTCCCCTCTCCCTATTGACTATTCCCAGCGATCGTGATATCTTAGCAAAGCACGTAAAGCGCACCTCAAGAAAAAATTTAACAAGCGGATGTGGCGGAATTGGTATACGCGCACGCTTGAGGTGCGTGTGGCTTAGTCCTTGGGAGTTCGAGTCTCCCCATCCGCATACAAGTTACTAGATACGCTAGTTTCTCTCTAGCAGTGTCGATCGAAAAGGCGAGATTACCTAATTTAGAGGGTAATCTTGGCCTTGTAGATATATCTTCAGATTCGGCACTACTTATACGGACAATAGTTAGTAGATTTGTCGAGCGCCGATCGTGAGTTTTTGTGAAGCTAGCTGAGCTAAATGACTCCAAATGTGTTATGATAAACATAACTACAAGGGCACGTGGTTCAGTGGATAGAGCATCAGGTTCCGGTCCTGAGGAGCGGGGGTTCGAGTCCCTCCGTGCTCATAAAATAGAAAAGCAGCAAGTGTTTTAACATTTGCTGCTTTTTGGTCTGGATTGCGCTAATCAAGCAATACCGAGCAACGGATTTAGCTTGCCCTGTGCATCTAAGTCATGGAGTGCGTCACAGCCGCCAACGTGAGTATCATCGATAAATATTTGTGGGACGGAACGTTTACCATCGCCTCTTTCTGCCATCGCCGATCGCGCTTGCTCGTCACCATCGACCGAATACTCGGTAAATTCAACGCCCTTACTCTTTAGTAGAGCCTTAGCCCGGATACAAAACGGGCAACTTCGCCATGTATAAATCTCAATATTTGGCTGCATGTAAATGTTTGCTGGTTCAAGCTGGACTTCACTGACTATTTTGGCATTTTTTGATGTCGATCGTCAGCTACTACTCGATCGAGATCCAGGAACGATCGTACTGTTACCTGACGATCGCGATCGAACTAGACAAGCAGCTTATTCATACAGAAGTCGATGCTTGCAGTCCAATCCACACAAAAAATAGACCACCAGTAAATAGCGATCTAAGTTGCAGTAGTTATTGGGTAACTAATATAACAAGTATGATATCTGCAAACTTAGCTATAACAATCAGCCAGTTGTATCGAGTCATCTCAGTCAAACGGCTGGACTTTGGGAGTTGGCAATTTATAAATTGCTACCACTAGTGGCGACTTTCGGCACTCATGTGCCGATTTGTTCGCGCCTACCGAGCTAAATTTGTTATATTCAGCAATGA
>NZ_JANLWO010000356.1:0-2002 GCF_031364565.1 Chamaesiphon sp. OTE_20_metabat_361 | reverse complement strand
GGGGCTTTGTCCCCAAGGACAAAATCATTGGTAAGGCGTCAGTCCGGTTTTGGCCGATTAACCGAGCGGGTGGGATCGATCCTCAACCTGATTATCGCTAGCTTACTCCCTTCTTAGTGACAAATTAGACATCTAGTGTGGATAGTGGGTCGTGGATCGTGAATAGTGGATCGTGAATTGCAAATGTCGGCGTTGCTGAATTGGGGTATAAAGCATAGACCTTGCCCTGCTTGGTGAAACGCACGCTGAGGAAGCCTCTGCGCGATTTCATCCGCTCACCCCCAGCCCCTCTGTCTTGACGCACACAAACGGGAGGGAACCTCCCGTTCGATGCGCCGCTGTCTTGACCCAAACGCACGCTGAGGGAACCTCAGCGCGATTTGGGTCGCTCCCAAGCTTGGGAGCGATTCGCGCACGCCTCTGTTCCCCGACGGTTTAGCGGCGTTTTTATGTCTAGGGTTCCCCCCGAATAAAAAAGCGGATTGATTTTCGGTCGGGTTTCCCGACCATGAAAATCAACCAAGCAACGACAAGACAGAGGGGAGCCAGAGCCGGAGGCGAAGGCGGGGTGAGGGCGGGGTGAGGGCGAATCATACTCCAACTTAGCAACGCCAATTTAGCGATCGATCGCCATCCAGTAATTTCATCGATCGAGGCAAAATAGATTAACATCGATCTTGTCACCACATAAAAACACGTCCATGTCATCGAAAATCGCCCTCTGGGTCGGACTGATTGGTGTAGCCGCGACTATTCCCCTCGTGCAGACTATCGCCGTCGCCAAGAGTGCGATCGAAGTTCAGAGAATTGCCAAGCAAGTAACCGTAAAGATTAGTGCTTGTGGTTTTGGTTCTGGGGTCATCATTCGCCGAGCCGGGAGTACTTACACCGTACTGACGGCGGCTCATGCGGTGAAAAAAAGTGCCTGTCAAGTCACCACCCCCGACGATACGAAATATCCGGTTGCCAATATCAAAACCTTTCCGAATCAGGTCGATCTGGCTGTCTTTACGTTCACCAGTAGCAAAAACTACCCAGTTGCCAAATTAATCGCCAACTCCGATTTAGTCGAAGCGGGTGAGAATGTCTATGTATCTGGCTACCCACTCTCTTCGACGATTAGCAATTCGATTTTTGTCTTTGTCAAAGGTGATGTAGTTAGTAATAGTAGTACCAAGCAGCAAGAGCAGGGTTATTCACTGATTTACAGCAACAATACTCTGCCAGGGCACAGTGGCGGCCCCGTGTGGAACGATAAAGGGGAAGTGATTGCCATCCACGGGCAAGGGGATGTGGATACCAAGATCGAAAAGACGATGAATGATGGAGTGCGGGTGAAAACTGGCTTCAACCTGGGCATTACAGTCAATACATTTACCAAGCTGGCTACTGCCGCTGGTATCGGTGGTTATACACCTGTGACGGTAGCTGCTAAACCAAAACCTGTAGACGATCTGATTGCTAGTGCGATCTTTAAAGAGAGCAAGGGTGACTATCGGGGTATCTTAGCCGATATGAATCGCGCGATTCAACTCAATCCCAATCTTGCTGATACTTACTATATTCGTGGTATTGCTAAATCTAAGCTAGATGATAGCCAGGGAGCATTAGCAGATTATAATCGAGCGATTCAACTCAATCCCAATGATGCTGATGCTTACACCAATCGCGGTGTTCTGAAAGATGACAAGCTCAATGACAGCCAGGGGGCATTAGCCGATTATAACCGCGCGATTCAACTCAATCCCAATTATGCTCTCGCTTACTATAATCGCGGTGTTCTGAAAGATGACAAACTCAATGACAGCCGAGGAGCATTGGCCGATTTTAACCGGGCGATTCAACTCAATCCCAATGATGATCGAGCTTACAACAATCGCGGTATTCTGAAAGTTGACAAACTCAATGACAGCCAGGGAGCATTAGCCGATTTTAACCGCGCGATTCAACTCAATCCCAATAATGCCAATGCTTGCTACAATCGTGCTTTTCTGAAACAGAC
>NZ_JANLWO010000330.1:0-2460 GCF_031364565.1 Chamaesiphon sp. OTE_20_metabat_361 | reverse complement strand
CTGTTTAAAAGGATTCCCTTAGAGCAAGGGAATTGTAAAATAGAAGGTAGTGCCTTGTCCGATCTCGCTCTCAACCCAAATTCTGCCACCATGTGCGGAGATTGCCATTTGGGAAAAGGGTAAATTCAATCCGGTCGATGCGCCTTTAGCCCAATTAGTCTTGACTCGCTCGACTCGTTTCTCCCTTGGAGACGCTCCGCGAACGAATATTTGGCCGAAAGCTGCCTTGGGAATGCCATCTCCAGTATCTGCTACTGAAAATAGTACGGCATTCCCACGATCGGTGTGCGCGAAGACCGAGACTTCTCCCCCCTGCAGGGTATGTTGGATCGCGTTGCCGACTAAATTGACGATGACTCGCCGCAACTTGTCAGCATCAGCAATACAAGACAACTCGCCCTGTGTATACCACTTCAGCGACACCTCGGATTTTTTCGCCAGCGGTAACATTTGCTTGCAAGCCTCCGCTATAATTCGCTCTGGATCGACCTCGATTTTATTTAACTCCATGAGCTGACTTTGGGCGGTGCGAGTATCGAGAATGCTGTTAATCATCTGGAGCAGCACTTTCCCGCCATTTTTTGCCAGATCGACGTAATGATTCTGCGTCTCGGTGAGTCCGCCATATTTTTGGGTGAGATCTAGTCCACCCAGCAAAGAATCTAGCGGATCGCGCAGATCGTGGACGAGCATTTCTACCGTCTCAGTGCGAAAGAGTTCGAGGTTTCGCAATTCTAAATATTCTGCGTGCAACTGCTGTGCCAACAGCCGAAATTCAACCTGACCGATCAGTAATGCAGTCAAATCCGAGAGGGTTGCCAGCTCTTCGGGAGTCCATTCACGCGGTTTGGTATCGATCGCACAAAAAGACCCTAATGTATGACCCTTGGCGGTGGTGATGGGTACCCCCAGATAGGCAACTACACCGAGTTCGATCGTCCCAAGGTGCTCTTTAAATAGTGGGTGGAGGCGCGTATCGACGATACACAATGGCTCCGATGTCTCGACCACATGCTGACAAAAGGAGTGAGATAGAGGTGTCTCTCTGCTACTCGCCCACGGTTCCTGGAGTCCGATACTACTTTTGAAAAATTGTCGCTCTCGATCGACCAATGATACTAGCGATACTGGGGTCTTGAGGATGGTGCTGGCAAGTCGCGTAAATCGATCGAATGTCTCTTCCACAGAGCTATCTAACAGCCCTGTCGCCTCTAATTCTGCCAATCGATCGGGTTGAAGTACCTTGGCTAATGTCTTTTGGTTGTCATTTTCCATCGACGCTACTTCCTATTGTTTGTATGTATTTCTAAGTCACACATAAAAATCGTTCCCGAACAACTACCAGACTATTCAATAGTAAATTATGAATACTAAATTACACAATGTTTTCTGGCGATCGAGTCTCCCAAAGTTACAAACCGACTCATAACAAAAGACCTTACCCAATCGAATTCGCTACTACTTACTTCTATCTATCAACTCCTCAATAATGTATTCTTGTTCTTCTATTTATGTATCTACCGATACGATCGCGGCATTAGGATGAGCTGCCAACTCATTCCATGCTTCTTTGTCGTCTCTGTGAGCTAGAAACGTAGGGTGGGCAATGCCCACAGACCATTTAGAACCATAGCAAAAAGAATTTAAACTGCCTTAGGCGATCTAGCAATCTCTTCATCAATCGATCGAACTACAGATCGTACTCAAATGCTGACAATTCCCGACCACTGAATCTTTTTGAGCTTTTCCCGACGATAAGAGAAGAAATATTCTGGCTCCTGGAAAGTGCAATGTGGCGCGATCGCAATCTGTGCTGGATCTACTCCCAAACCTTCTAGTTGCAACTGATTGACTCGCCGCACATCTAACCTCACTCTCCCCGCTTGCTCATCCGGTAATAGGGGTGAATCGGACATTGCGAGCAAACTAGCAATATCGGCGTCAGGATTGCCAGATGGCGATGTGGGCGCGTCGGCGTTGGCGAAGCCTCTCGTTCGCGGAGCGTCTCGGAGAGAAGAGAAGCCTTGCCCCTGGCAAATCGAGGCGCATACTTCTAATCCCGTCTGTGTAGTGACCTGATAAACTTTACCATCGATCGCGGGGCCGATCGCGACGCTAATATCCTTTAAGCTGCCACCCTGCTCTAGTAAACGCCCTACTGCCACATTCACGATTCCTAAAGATGTGCCCCGCCAGCCAGCATGTACCGCTGCCACATTACCCGTATGCCGATTGGCAATTAAAATCGGATTGCAATCGGCACTCGCAACCCACACAGCTTGAGCGGCTTGCTCTGTCAAAACTCCATCACCGAGCGCTTTACCTGTCTCTACTTCTACTTCCGTCGCGTTAGCAATTTCAGTGGGACTTAGGACGATCTTGCCGTGAATCTGCTTGAGACGATGCGTACTCGCAGTAGCCGCTAAAATTGGGGTGAGATCTCGGGGTTCTCGCGGCGAA